>NZ_JBHYGR010000020.1:96965-101354 GCF_042738155.1 Kitasatospora sp. NPDC059088
CCTTGATTTGGGGCGGGCAGCGACTTTGTTTTAAATCCGACTGGTGTTGGGGCGGAAAAAATCTGGTATGTGGGATTTTTTTTTGTGTGGTCCGGCTCTCATGCCCCATGAGAGCCGCAACATTCTTTTAGCTGTTGCCAACCTTCATGGTGCTGTGGTCAGTTGGTGGCGACACCTCGTGGATCTCGCTCAGGGAGGCTTAAGTGTGCACGTTCGGGTGTTCTGCTCGGCTGCAAGATAGGTGTGCTGCGTGCCGCCGGATCGGGGTCGGCAAGTGAGCGCTGGCGGCGCCGGCATTCCCCGACTCCAGGATCTGGCCTACATCGAGGTGGCGGCCCAGGCGGTCGCCGAGGGGTGCACCTTCGAAGAGATCCGTTGCGCACTGGTCGGTCAGGCAGCAAAGGTTGCTCGAGAGAGTGACACTGACGGTTCGTTCGACGAGCGCAAGTGGGACCGAGTGCGGGCCGATGGGAAGCGCCATGTGCACAACACGGTCGACGTGCTCAAGGAGCTGATGCGGCTCGGGTGGGTTGAACGACACATCCTTCCCTCGACGCCCAACTCCGCCTACGCCCACTCGGATGTGACGTTCAGGCTGACCGAGAACGGCGTCGAGTGGACCGACCTGGTCGGTCGTGACCGTCTGGCCGCCTACAACGCTCTGATTGGCGTGCTGCTGAACGCGCATCCGCAGTTCGAAGGTTTTCTGCGGCTGGTCGGGGCACGGCCGGACCGCCTCGCCACCCACTTCACGATCCCATTGCTCAAGTTCGACAGCCGTACGCACCACTCCCACCAGGACTTCCTCGGCGACTTCGTCGACTACGCGGTGGATGCGGCCGCTCAGGGAAGTCTCGGCTGGGGAGCCACCCGTGAGGTGATCGACCACGGAGTGCGCGGGTACGTCGGTCGAGCCGAACAACGCCTGAGCGCCCGGGAGCGGGTCATGAGCCGCAAGACCTTCATCACGACCTGCGAGGAGGCGATGGTGCGGCTGGCGTTCAGCGCTGCCGGCTGCAGCCTCGACTACATCAGCCATGAATTGCTGCGCCGCTGGACCAGGTTCCTCGGGCTGACCAACTTCAGCTACTACGCGCCCGGGCCGCCCGCCCTTCGCTTCTGGGCGACGTCCGAGGTATCGGGTCATGGCAGGGACGTGGCCATCCGTCGGTCGGTCGGCAGGGAGGCCCGTCAGGCCGCGCTGGAGGCGCTGCCGAAGATATGGCTCCGCCAGCGCGGCGACGCCGCGGGCGACATGTACCTCCCGGTCTGGAGACTCCGGGCGGCGGTCTGCTGGCACCAGCGGATCAGCGACGACGAGTTCGATGCTGCCATCCTCGGCGCCCTTCGGGGGGACTATCCCGACCTCGGTTTCCGGGTTCACCTGGACCAGGCGACCCACGGCGCGACACCGCCCTCCACCAGGCCGCTGGTGATGTCTGCCCAGGGTGGCATGCCCCGCGTGTTCAACATCATCCGCGTCGATCCGACGCACTAGTACGAGGAGGTCCGTGTCTGATGACCACACCTGCAACGCTGCCCGGTCCCGTTTGGATGAAGAAGCGCTGGAGCCTGCGCAACAACCCGTTCCCGATCACGGGGATCGCCCGGCTGGGCGGCTCGGACCTCAGGGAGAACGGGCTGTTGTACGAACCGGACGTCAACGCCGAACAACTCCAGGAATCGATCAACAAGTTCGTCCTCGGTGCTGCGTACTCCGGGCTCAAGTTCGGCTACCTGTGGTCGACAGGCACTGCCCCGGGAGACTCGGACGCCCGCGGTTTCGGCAAGTCCGTGCTGATGCAGCACCTGACCGGGCTGCTCAACAAGGACTTCGGCAGGACGGCCTACCTCTCGACCGGGCTGGACGAGGAGGATGCCGCCGAAATTCCGATCTGCGGCCTGCTGACCAGCTTCGACACTGCGCAGATCCGTTCGCTCAGCGCGGCGCTCTTCACAGCGGTCGAGTACGCCACGGACTTCCGGGTAGGTGACGAGCCGACCCTCGCCCAGCGGCTACGGCTGGAGCTGATAGCGCGGGCCGAGAGTGACGATCCCCGGGCGCTGCTCAAGGTGGTGGCCGACGTCCACCGGTCCCTGCGGGGACGAACGCTGGGACCGCCCGACGACAAGCTGATCGTGGCGCTCTGTGACGAGGATCCGAACATCGCGGCCGAGTACCTCGACCGGATCAAGCCGGCCTCGCGCACACGCAACGGTGCGGTCTACCTCGCGACCTTCCTCCTGTTCGCGTCAGCCGCGGGGATGAAGCACGTCCTGCTGTGCTGCGACCAGTTGGAGGACCTGGCAAGCACCACGATGGCCAGGGCTAAGCGAGATCTGGAGACAGAACGCTTCCGCGACGTCATTGTGGAGACCCTGCCGATGGCGGACATGCTCAGTGTGGTCGTCACCATGCACCCCAGGGCCGCGCTGACCATCGGGACCGCCTGGGAGCTGGCCGACCTCCCGAGCTTCGACACCACGGCGGCGAATCAGCGCAGCACAGTGATCTTGCCGGGCCTGCGGAATGTGGCGGAGGCGGGCAAGCTGCTGACCAGGTACCTCGATGCAGCTGTGAAGCCCGGCTCGGCGAGGACGCCCGGTGACCTCTACCCGTTGACCAAGGCGGCGGTCTCCGAGCTGTTCGGCAGGTCGAACCGGAAGCCGCGTGATGTGCTCCGCAAGGCTCACGTTGTGCTCGACGCGGCGGCCGCCGAGAACCTCGACGGCATCGACGTGGCTGACGTGCGCCGCTTTCTCGACACTCTCAACTCCGCTGTCTCCGATGACCCCGGGGTGGGATTCCCCGCTGGTCCGGTGGCGCTCGACTGGAGCCGCGGATGATGCGGGTGCCGACGTACCGGCGTGACCGCCCAGGAGAAGTGCGTTGAATGTGGCTGGCCTCGGAACGGATGACGAGGACCCCTGCGATGACTGCGGATCGGCGCTGGGAGTGTGGGAGCTCAACCGCTGTGGTTGCCGCGGCCCGATCGGACGTAGCCAGGCGGACATCCTGTACGCGGTGGCCTGCTCCGTTGCCGCACCCGTGCATGTGAGGGACTTGGCGCGCCTGGCCCAGCTCGACCACGATCGCCGAATCGCGGAGGCGTCCGCGAAGGTGGCGGTCGCTGGTGACCGGCGGTTCTGCTGGGCCGGAGCGGGGGTGTACGGCCTCTACCGGCACGGACCGATGCCCGGCCCGCGGTCCCTCGAAGATGCCGGCCGGCTCGTACTGGCGGCGGCCGATCGACCGTTGACCGTCGCCGCGCTCGACTACTGCCTCAAAGGATTCGGTTACCGGTACAACGTGGCATCGCTCCGCAACGCGCTGCGGCAGTCCTCCCGGATCGAGAGCCGGTCGGACGGCCAGTGGTGGACCCCGCGTGGGCCGAATGCCGAGCAACTGCTGCTCGCCGAGGTTCCGGCCGTCCCTCGGCGCAGGGATGCGGACTGGGTGCGCCTACGGAACCGGCTGGCCGCCAGGATAGCGGCGGCCCTCACCGACCGGGACGAGCGCCTTCGAGGCCTATCGGGCTCCCGCCCGCGTGGCCTGGATTGGGGCGAACAGCTGACACTCCTGACGTGACGCCTCGCCCTGCGGCGGCTGAGCCTGGCGGTGGGCTGAACAACTGGGGGCGCAGAGAGTGGACGTAGACCTCCTGGGCTGCGGCGGAGCGCTTCGTCGGCTGGGTGCTGGACAACGCTGGAAAGGGGTGAACGCAGCCAGGACGGCACCACGCGCCTTTCGAGACGGTGCCGATCCCACCAGGGGCTACGCGGGCAGTACCTTACGTCTCCTTGGTGTGGTTGTAAGGGCGATCGTCCTTCGAGTCGGGCTCCGGGATGTCCTGTGGGACGGACCGATGTCGGGCAGCGAGGGAGGGCAGGTCGACGGTCGTCCGGGTGCCCGTTGTGTGAGCGTCCGCCTGCTGAGTGCGGGACCTGTCACCGGCTAGGACGGCGTGCGAAAGTGTTGCTATTCGGGGGCATTGGATCCGATCGGTGGTGCCGACGGAGCGGTGCGGCGCTGCGGCCGTTGCTCGGTGCCTTCCGGTCCTGGGATTGAGCCGACGATCCAGCACGCGCCGTTGTTGCTGTAGCCCTGCTGCACGAGTCGGGAGTGTGCCGCCCGCTCCGACTCAGCTTCACCGGCCCCTGGGTCGTCCGGTCCGCGCGGACCTCGAAGCCGAATGCATCCCTTGAACCGGGGTGTTGCAACGACTCCTAGTGTCCTGAGTCCTTGATCCGTCGGATGTATCCAGCGAGGGATTCGAGGATCTGGTCAGCGGTCTTGGTCCAGACGTAGGGCCGGGGGTCGGTGTTCCAGTCGGCGACCCAGGCGCGGATGTCGCGTTCGAGGGCCTGGACGGAGCGGTGGACGCCGCG
>NZ_JBHYGR010000021.1:0-96703 GCF_042738155.1 Kitasatospora sp. NPDC059088
TCCGACAGGAGGCCGTCCACACCCTCCCGGTCCGTGGTGTGGTCGTCCGCGAAACGACGGTCACCCGTCGCATCCGGCACGTACTTCACACAGACGACGATCCTCAAGCTCATGAGCGGTTTCTCCTGTCACGGGTGCACGGATGCACTGGATCCATGGCCTCAGGTCAGGCCGAGGGTACTGAGTGCCAACCCCGGCCCGGCAACGGCCCGCGTGCCGCAAGCGCCACCTGGACCGGCATGCCGGGTCGGCTGTCTGCGACTGGCATCAGAGGCTCCACCGAGAGAATACGGCACTCAGTACCCCTGGTAAAGGCACTCAGTACCCTACCCGGTGTCCGGGGCCGTGCCGGAGTGCACCAGAATGCCCGAGCGTGCCGCCCGCAGTGCCGAACCGGGGCCCGGGGCGGCGGATCGGCACCGGAGGAGGCGGCGGAGATGACGTCGGTGGACGTGCTGGTGGTCGTGCACACCACGGTCTACGGCCAGCGGCTGCGCAGCGTCCACGCCCTCCTCGACGCCGACCCGCGGGTGCGGGTCCGGTTCACGGTGGCGCCGCACACGTTCAACCGGGGTGCGGCCGCCCACGTCCGACGGCTCGGCGCCACCGTGCTGCCCTGGGCGGAGGCCGTCCGCCGGAGTTTCGACCTGGTGCTCGCCGCGGGTTCGCGAGGGCTGGAGCGACTGCACGGCCCGACGGTCCGGCTGACGCACGGCGTCGGACACAACAAGCTGTCGCCGTCCGGCATCGGGGCCGGGCGGACCGTCGCCGGGCTCGGGCCCGAGTACCTCGTCTGGCAGGGACGGCTGGTGCCCGCCGCGTACGCGCTCGCGCACCGGGACGACCGCACCGAGCTCGGTCGCGGCTGCCCGGAGGCGCTGTCGATCGCCGAGGTCGTGGGCGATGCCGACCACGACCGGATCGCCGCCGCGCTGCCCGACCGGGAGCGGTACCGGACCGCGCTCGGACTGGCGCCCGAGGAGCGGCTGGTGCTGCTCTGCTCCACCTGGGGCAGCGGCTCGCTGTTCGCGCGGCTCGACACCGTCCTGCCGCGGCTGGCCGCCGAGCTGCCCCGCCACGGCCACCGCGCCGCACTGCTGGTCCATCCCAACGTGGCCGCCGCGCACGGCCCCCGGGCCGTCCGCGCACGGGTGGCCGGCACCGCACCCCGGGCGGTCAGCGTGCCCGGGCCGGAGGAGGACTGGCGCCCCCTGCTGGTCGCCGCCGACGTCGTCATCGGCGACCACGGCTCGGTCACCCTCTACGGCACCATGACCGGCGCCCCGATCCTGCTCGCCGCCTACCCGCAGCACGGCATCAACCCGCGCTCGCCCGGCGCGCGGCTCGCCCGCACCGCGCCGGCACTCAGCCCGTCCCGCTCGCTCACCGCCCAGCTCGACCGCGCCGCCGAGCGGTACCGGCGCGAGGACTACGCCGCGGTCGCGGCCCGGATCAGCTCGGAGCCCGGCCGGTTCGACCTCAGGATGCGTCAGCTGCTCTACCGCGTCCTCGGCCTGGCCGAACCCACTCCTCCGCCCGTACCGCCCGTACTGCCGCTGCCCTCGCCGTTGTGGCCCGCGGCCGACGACGGGGTCGGTGCACCAGCAGCCATCACGGCGGCGACACGCGCGGCATCGGGGGCGCCCAGCGCCTGGTAGAGGTCGAGGGACTCCTGCCAGCGGGCGTCCGCCCCGGCGGGGTCGCCGCAGGCCAGGGCGAGGTTTCCCGTGAGTTCGAGGACCCGGGCCTCCCAGCGCCTCGCCCGGCCTTCCCGGAAGACCCCGAGCGCCTCCGCGAAGCACCGCCCCGCCTCCTCGTGGGCCCCGAGGACCGTGTGCGCCCGGCCGAGGAAGGCCAGCGCACGGGCGGCCTCGTACGCCGTGGGGAGGGTGGCGAGCTCCCGGTGGGCTCCGATGAGGACCGGGACGGCCTCGGCGGCCCGACCCTCCTCCAGCAGGATGCCGCCGAGGGCGAGTCGGGCCAGCGCCGTACCCCGTCGGTAGCCTCGGGCCGCCCGGATCGCGGCCGTCCTGCGCAGGCAGTCCGCCGCCTGGGCGAACCGGCCCTCCGCGTGGTGGGTCTGGCCGAGGCCGTAGAGGGCGTCGGCCTCGGCGAGCGCGTTGCCGGCGCCACGGGCCAGGTGGAGCGCCTCGGTGTACCACGCGGCGGCCTCCGCGCCCCGGCCGACGTTGCGCAGACCGGCGCCGCCGGAGGTGAGCATGCGTAGCTCGCCGTCGCGGTGGCCCGCCGAGCGCGCGGCGATCAGGCCGATCCGGTGGGCCTCGACCCACAGCGGGACGGGACGCAGCTGGAGGAAGAGCGGCCACATGGCGTCGACCAGCTGCCAGGCGGTGGCGGCACGACCGGTGTCGGCGGCCCAGCGGACGACGTCGGCGAGCCGCCCGGTCTCCGCGTCGAGCCAGTCGACCGCCGCCGCTTCTCCGGCGAACTCCCCGGGCACCGGTCCGGTCACGAAGTCACGGCGCAGGGTTCGATGACTCGGGGTCAGCAGGGCCTCCGCGGCCGTGGCAGTGGCCAGGTACCAGTCGAGGAGACGGTCGACGGCAGCCCGCCCCTCGGGGTGGTCGCGGATCCCCTCCCCGCACGCCGACGCGTGCAGCTTCACCAGGCCGTGGAACCGGAAGCCGTCCGCCGCCGCCTCCAGCAGGTGGACGTCGACCAACCGGTCGAGCAGCGGCTCGGCCTCGGCCCGTTCCAGATCGCCGAGCACCCGGACGACGTCCAGGGTGAAGACCGGAAACGGCAGGAGACCCAGCAGTCGGTACAGCCGGACAGTCGCCGGGCCCAGTCCGGCCAGGGAGGCGTCCAGTGGCTGCCGCACGCCCTCTCCGTCGATGTCGAGTGCGACGAGCCGCCGGGACTCGTCGACGACGGGTCCGGCGGCGCCCAGGAGCGACTGCGCGGGCCGGGCCGCGACCCTGGCGGCGGCAAGACAGACGGCCAGCGGAAGCCCGGCGCAGCACCCCACCACCAGTTCCGCGACCGCCTGCTCCCGCGCCACCCGCTCCTCGCCGACCAGCTGGGCGAACAGTCGCACCGAGTCCTCGTCCGACAGCAGGTCGACCGGCCGGAGAACGGCACCGTCCGTGCCGAGCCGGGTGAGTCGACGGCGGCTGGTGACCACGACCACGGCGTGCTCCGCGCCGGGCAGCAGCGAGCGGACCTGGGCGGCGCTGGATGCGTCGTCGAGCAGGACGGCGATCCGGCGTTCGGCGGCGAGCGAGCGCCAGAGCGCGGCGCCCTCGGAGGGGTCGCGTGGCACCGGCGAGACGCCGAGGGCGCGCAGGAAGCCCGCCAGCACCTCGGCAGGATCCGCCGGACCGCCGGGGGCGTGGGCCCGCAGGTCGGCGAAGAGCCGACCGTCCGGGAAGCGCTCGGAATGGCCTCGCAGCCAGTGGACACCGAGGGCGGTCTTCCCCACCCCGGCGGGCCCGGTGAGCACCACGGTCAGGTCGACCGGACCGCCCGCCCTGCCCAACTCTCGGTCCAGGCAGGCGAGGTCGGCGTCCCGTCCGACCAGCCGACGCGGCACGGGGGGAAGCTGCCGAGGTACCGGGGGCGAGGAGCCAGCGGGCGAGGAGTAGACGGTCAGGTCGCGGATCCGGCCCGCCTGGACGACCGCACCGGCGACCTCGCTCCCGGCAAGGGAGTTGCGCACCGTGGAACTCAGCTCACGGGTGGAGTCCGCCGCGCTCACCGGCCGCCGCCGGACCGGCGAGGACGTCGAACTCGCGGCGCCCCGCACGAATCCGGTTCCATCGGCTCCCCCTACCCGTCAGGCACAGCACGAACGAAGGACGGAGACGGCCGGAGAAGGCGCCGGAATCGTCCGGGCATCACTGATACCACGAGACATGACGGATCGTCAGCCTGATCGCCCCGCGCCGTCCGGCACCACGGGCCGGTGCGGTTCGCGCCGGCCCGTGGACGCGGGGCCACGAGGTCAGGCAGCGGTCAACGCGACGGCTGCCTCTCCCGTGTAGACGCTGAAGGTCAACGACTCCTGCAGATAGAGCCGTACCGAGTCACCGTCGTGGGAGAGGTAGCCGACGGAAACGTCCTGGCCCAGGTGGAGTTCGAAGTCGCCGCCGCGGGTGGAGAGCAGGAAGGCGCCCTCGATGGCGGGGGCCCAGATGATGTCCCCGTCGAGGAGGCGGGCGATGTGGCTGGCGACGGGGTAGCCGTGGTCGGAGGTCTCGTTGACGGCGGTGTAGGCGTCGGCGCCGAGGAGGAGGGCGTAGGGGCCGCCGACGCCGGCGAGGCGGAGAGCGGTGAGGGCCTGGCTGACGGCTTCGGGGTATTCGCGGACGTCGGGCGGGAGTTGGACCGGCGGGTTGGTGGAGTCGGCGCGGATGCCCTCGATGCGGGCGGCGGGGTAGCCGTCGAAGACGGTGCGGTCCTCGGCGCGGGCGAGGGTGCGGGCGGCGTCCTTGACGGGTTGCCAGTCGGAGTCGCGGGAGCCGCGTTCGACGTCGTCGACGGCGGAGCGGCTGACGGTGAAGGGGACGCGCAGTTCGACCACCGGGCGGCTGGTGCGGGCGTGGGCCTGGACGCCGTCGAGGGGTGGGTCGATGGTGGTGAGGTGGCCGGTGCCGACGGCGGCGAGGGTGGGGCCCTCGGGACCGTCGAGGTCGACCACGCGGCGGCCGGCGACGTGGAGTTTGAAGGTCTGCCGGGCCTCCTCCTCGATCTCCTCCCAGGCGGCGGCGGAGACGGGGGCGAGTTCTCGGTGCAGGTTGCTCATGGTGCGGGTCCTGTTCAGGAGGTCGGCCGTTCAGGAGGTCGGCTGTTCAGGAGGTCTGTGGTTCAGGAGGTCGGTCTGAGGCTGCCGATGCCGAGTGAGCCGTCCGGGCGGGCTGCGGGCGCAGCCGGGGCCGGGGTCGGGCCCGAGGCCGGGGCGGCCGGGGGCGGGGTGTCCAGGAGGTCGGCGGTCGGGACGAAGAACAGCGAACCGGTGACGGCGGTGGAGAAGTCGAGCAGCCGGTCGGTGGTGCCGGGCGGGCGGCCGAGGAACATGTTGCGCAGCATCTCCTCGGTGACCCCGGGGTCGCGCGCGTAGCCGATGAAGTAGGTGCCGAACTCGCCGCTGCGGTCGAAGGAACCGAAGGGCATGTTGAACCGGAGGATCTTCCGCTCGGCGCCGTCCGGGCCGGTGATCACGGTGAGGGCGACGTGCGAGTCGGCGGGTTTGACGTCGTCGTCCAGCTCGATGTCGGTGAGCTTGGTGCGGCCGACGGCCCCCTCCTGCTGCTCGACGGCGAGGGCGTTCCACGTGTCGAGGTCGTGCAGGTACTTCTGGACGATGACGTAGCTGCCGCCGGCGAAGCCCGGGTCCTCCTCCCCCACCACGGCGGCGGTCTCGGCCGCACGGCCCTCGGGGTTCTCGGTCCCGTCGACGAAGCCGAGCAGGTCGCGGTCGTCGAAGTACTTGAAGCCCTGGACGGAGTCGACCACGGTGGCCGCCCCGGCGAGCCGGTCGACCAGGCGGGTGGCGAGTTCGAAGCAGAGGTCCATCCGTTCGGCCCGCAGGTGCAGCAGCAGGTCGCCGGGGGTAGCCGGGGCGCGGTGGCGGGGGCCGACCACCTCCTGGAAGGGGTGGAGTCCGGCGGGACGGGGGCCGGTGAAGAGCCGGTCCCAGAGGTCGGAGCCGATGCCGGTGACGCAGGTGAGGCCGCCCTCGGGGGCCCGGAAGCCGACGGCCCGGCGCAGTCCGGCGAGGTCGGGCAGCAGGTCGCGGACGGTGGGCTCGCCGCCGGGTTCCACGGTGAGGACCAGGAAGACCGCCGCACTGGTCAGCGGGGAGAGCACGGCTTGGGGTTCGGGCTGCACGGCGGGGGTCCTCCTCGGGAGGCGGCTCGCGGAGCGCTCTCTCACGGGGTGTGAACGGATCGCGACGGATCAGCACCAATCTGATCATGCCGATGAGGACCTCGCACGGCGGGCGGCCGGGCGCGGACCTGCGGAAGGAGCGGACAGGCCGAAGGGGCGGACCTGCGGAGGGGTGGACGTGCGGAAGGGGCGGGGCGCACCGTCGCGCACCCGCCCCTCAGGTCCGGCCCTCAGACCCGCAACGCCGCCAGCTGCTCGGCGAACGGGACCACCTGCTCCGGCACCGCCGCCGCCTCCGCCGCCGGGGCCCGCCCCGCCAGCAGGGCCGCCAGCTCGCCCGCCGCGCGGTCGATCCGGCCCGGCAGGCCGTCGGTGAGCGCGTCGCCCGCCGTGCCCCAGTCGTCGGTGGCCGCGTACACGGCGGTCGGCAGCACCACCGCGCGCAGGTAGCTGAACAGCGGCCGGACGGCGTGCTCCAGGGCGAGCGAGTGCCGTGGCGTGCCGCCGGTGGCGGCGATCAGCACCGGCTTGCCGGTGAGCGCGTCGTGGTCGACCAGGTCGAAGAAGGACTTGAACAGGCCGCTGTAGGAGGCCGTGAAGATCGGCGTCACCGCGATCACCGCGTCCGCCCCCGTCACCGTCCCGATCGCCCCGCGCAGCGCGGCGGCCGGGAAGCCGGTGACGAAGTTGTTGGCGATGTCCACGGCGAGGTCGCGCAACTCGACCACGGTGACCTCGACCTCCCGCCCCTCCAGGGCGAGCCGGCGCACGGTCGACTCGGCGAGCCGGTCGGCCAGCAGCCGCGTCGAGGACGGCTTGCTGAGGCCGGCGCTCACCACGGCCAGCTTGAACGCGGTCACTCGGCCACCTCCACGGGCTCCTTGTCACGGGCCGCGACCAGCGCGGCGTGGGTCGGCCCGTCCGGGACCTCGGCCGGACGGCCCTTGGCGAACTCCTCGCGCAGCACCGGCACGACCTCCTCGCCCAGCAGGTCCAGCTGCTCCAGCACGGTCTTGAGCGGCAGGCCGGCGTGGTCCATCAGGAACAGCTGGCGCTGGTAGTCGCCGAAGGTCTCGCGGAAGGTCAGCGTCTTCTCGATGACCTCCTGCGGGCTGCCGACGGTCAGCGGGGTCTGCTCGGTGAACTCCTCCAGCGAGGGCCCGTGCCCGTACACCGGCGCGTTGTCGAAGTACGGACGGAACTCGCGGACCGCGTCCTGGGAGTTCTTCCGCATGAACAGCTGGCCGCCGAGGCCGACGACCGCCTGCTCGGGGGTGCCGTGCCCGTAGTGGGCGTAGCGCTCGCGGTAGAGGTCGATCAGCTTCTGGAAGTGCTCCTTGGGCCAGAAGATGTTGTTCGCGAAGAAGCCGTCCCCGTAGTAGGCGGCCTGTTCGGCGATCTCCGGGCTGCGGATCGAGCCGTGCCAGACGAACGGCGGGACGTCGTCCAGCGGGCGCGGGGTGGAGGTGAAGGACTGCAGCGGGGTGCGGAAGCGGCCCTGCCAGTCGACGACCTCCTCGCGCCACAGCTGGTGCAGCAGCGCGTAGTTCTCGACCGCGAGCGGGATGCCCTGGCGGATGTCCTTGCCGAACCACGGGTACACCGGGCCGGTGTTGCCGCGGCCCATCATGAGGTCCACCCGGCCGTCGGCGAGGTGCTGGAGCATCGCGAAGTCCTCGGCGATCTTCACCGGGTCGTTGGTGGTGATCAGCGTGGTCGAGGTCGAGAGGATGATCCGGTCCGTCTGCGCGGCGATGTAGCCGAGCATGGTCGTCGGCGAGGACGGGACGAACGGCGGGTTGTGGTGCTCGCCGGTCGCGAAGACGTCCAGGCCCACTTCCTCGGCCTTGCGCGCGATGGCCACCATCGCCTTGATCCGCTCGTGCTCGCTCGGGGTGCGTCCGGTGGTCGGGTCGGGGGTGACGTCGCCGACGGTGAAGATTCCGAACTGCATGCTGCTCACCACACTCCAGGAGGTCCAAGTCGTTCAACTTTCAACCACCCTAGCACGCAGGCGCGGATCGTTATTCCCGCGCTTCCCGCCGACAATGGAAGGCGGGCCCCGGCAACCGCCGGAGCCCGCGGAAGGACGGCGAACCGATGGCGCCGTACATCGCGGTGAGCGCACTGAGCCACGAGGGCCTGGTGCGGGAGCACAACGAGGACAGCCTCACGATCGGCCCGTGGACGCTCTGCGCCACCGTGACCACCAACCCGCAGACCCTGCTCTTCCCGCTCGGCCCGCCCTGCGTGGTCGCCGTGACCGACGGCCTCGGCGGCCACCCCGGCGGCGAGGTGGCCAGCGCCCTGGTCGCCCGGCGGCTCGCCGCCGCCGGGGGCGGACTGGACGGCGAGGAGGCCGTCCGGGCGGAGCTCCAGGAGTGCAACCGGGCGGTCTACGCGGCCGCCGCCGGGGAGCCGGAGCTGGCCGCGATGGGGACGACGGTCGCCGGGCTGGTGCTGCTGCCCGACCGGGCCGTGGTCTTCAACGTCGGCGACAGCCGGGTCTACCGGATCAGCAGTGGCGGGCCGGAGCCGTCGCCCCCGGAGCGGTCGAGCCCGGAGCGGGGGACCTCGGCGCGGGAGGCCCCGGGGCGGGAGGCCCCGGAGCGGGAGGCCCCGGAGCGGGTGAGCCTGGAGCGGGTGAGCCTGGAGCGGGTGAGCGTGGACGACAGCCCGCCGCTGCCGCCCGGACAACGCACCACCCCGCTGGTCACCCAGACCCTGGGCGGCTCGCTCGGACTCACCTTCGTCGAACCGCACGTACGGGTCTCGCCGCTCGCCGCCGGCGACCGCTACCTGGTGTGCAGCGACGGCCTGACCGACCCGGTGCCCGAGGAGGAGCTCGCCGGACTGCTCGCCCGCGCGGACGGGCCCTCCGACCGGGCCGACGGCAGGGCCGCCTTCGAGCTGTGGAAGGCGGCCGTCGAGGCGGGCGGTCCGGACAACATCACCCTGGCGCTGGTGCGGATCGGCGAGTAGCCGCGCGCGATGCCCCGGAAGCACCGGGGACCGGAACGCCGGAACGCCGGAAGCCGTGCCGACGGTTCGTCAGCACGGCCTCCGGAAAAGCGAGTTGAGTCGCTGCCGGCGGCTACTTGCGCAGCAGCAGGATCACTCCGGCCGTCACCAGGCCGACCAGCACGGCAGCCGCGCCGTACGCCAGGCGGTGCGCCTTCAACACCGGCAGGAAGCGGTCCACCGCGTAGCGGCCCGGGCCGGTCAGCGCCAGGGCGGCGGCGCCCGCCGTCAGCAGCAGCTCGTACTCGCTGCCCTTCGGGGCGAAGAAGCCGCCGCCCCAGGTGACGGCGATCGCGTTGACCATCGTGCCGACGATCGCGGCGCCCGCCAGCGGGGTCAGCAGGCCGACGGCGAGGCCGAGTCCGCCCAGGACCTCGGTCAGGCCGGCCACCACGGCCATGGCGTTGCCGGCCGGGTAACCGCTCATGGTGAAGAACTGACCGGTGCCGTCGATCCCGCCGCCCCCGAACCAGCCGAACAGCTTCTGACTGCCGTGCGCGGCCATGGTCAGGCCGAGCACCAGGCGCAGGAGCAGGAGTCCGGCGTCGTAGGCGTGCGGGGAGGTCGTCGCGGACCCGGAGCCGCCCCGTGCGGAGCGGGCGGCGGGGCTGGTGGGACTGGTGGCGGCGGTCGTGCTCGGGCTGCTGCTCGGCATGCGCGTCTCCATCGATCGGGGTCGGTCGTAGGGGTGTGTGTGGTGATGCGGCCGGGCGGGGTGGGACACGCCGCGCCTTTTGTTCAAATTTGAACCGGCCACTCCTCGACCGTACCTTGGAGTTCGAATTTGAACAACTGACGGTGCATGGACGACTCGCGCACCCCACCGGGGCCGGGGCAGGGTGGAGACATGGCTCACCGCAGGCAACGCCCGCCGGCCGACCGGCCCGGCACGCCCTACCCCGAGGCGCTCGCCGCCTTCGACGAACGGGTCCGGCTGATCGCCCCCGGCCATTGGGACTCCCCCACCCCGTGCGCCGACTGGACGGTGCGGGACCTGGTCAACCACCTCACCGGCGAGCAGCTCTGGGTCCCCGACCTGCTGATGGGCGCCACCATCGCCGAGGTCGGCGGCCGCTACGACGGCGACGTGCTCGGCGACGACCCGGTCGCCGCCTGGAACTCCGCCGCCGAAGCCGCCCGGCAGGCCTGGGACGTGCCCGGCGCCACCGAACTCACCGTCCACCTCTCCTTCGCGGACGTCTCCGGGCAGTACTACCTGGACCAGCTCACCACCGACCTGGTCGTCCACGCCTGGGACCTCGCCGAGGGCATCGGCACCCGTACCCGGCTCCCGGCCGGCCTGGTGGACTTCGCGCTCGGCGAGATCGGCGGCTACGGCGACCTCTCCGGCAGCGGACTCTTCGACCCGCCGCTGCCGGTCCCCTCGGACGCCGCCCCGCAGACCCGGCTGCTGGCCCTCACCGGGCGGCGGGACGGCGGCTGAGCAGGGATCTCCCCGCGGAACCCGCACCCAGCAGCGGCCCGGACCGGGGTTTCGCGCGGCGGCGCCGGATACTGGACAGTACGGGGGGGCGAGTCCTGATCCCGGACGAGAGGCGGGCACGCCATGAGCCGCAGGCCGGACATCCTCGGCGAGTTCACCGCCGACCACAAGGCGGCCACCGACCTGCTCGACCGCGCCGAGGCGGCGCCGGCCGGCTCGGCCGAGCGCGGCGAGCTGGTCAGCAGGCTGACCGACCTGCTGTTCAGCCACTGCGCCGCTGAGGAGGAGCACCTCTTCCCACTCGTCCAGCACGACGTGCCCGAGGGCGGAGCCCTGGTGTTCAGCAGCATCCACGACCACCTCGCGATCGGGCAGTACCTCGCCGACCTGCAAGGACTCGGCCCGGACGACCCGGCGTTCGACACCCTCCTGCACGGCCTCGGCGACACCCTCCGGCGGCACCTCACCGGCGAGGAGAAGACGGTCTTCCCGGCCGCCCGCAAGGCCCTGCCCGCAGCGACCCGCGCGGAGCTCGGCGAACGGCTCCGGGCCCAGCGGGCGGACACCGAGCCGACGGGCAGCGATCCTGCGGGCACCGAAGCGAGAGGCACCGAACCAGCGGGCACCGAGGCGACGGGCACCGAACAGGCGGGCACCGAACCGGCGGGCAGCGGCCCCGCGGGCTGAGGCCGGTCAGCTCTTCGGGCTGATCACCGCGAAGCGGGCGCCGTCACGGTCCCGCAGCCGGGCCACCCGGCCGTACGGGGAGTCGAAGACCGGTCCGATCCCCGCCCCGCCCAGCTCAACCGCCCGCGCCACCGCCCGGTCGGTGTCCGGGACGGCGAAGGAGACCTCCCAGTGCGGCGGTGGGCCCGCCGGTCCGCCCGCCTGCTCCTTGGCCAGCGCCGCGACGCTGTGCCCCTCCGCGCGCAGCACCACCCGGTCGTGCTCCCAGCGGACCTCGAAGCGCTCCGGGTCCCGGCCGTCCCAGCGGAACACCTCGCCGTAGAACAGCGCCGCCGCGAAGGGGTCCGGGGTGCGCAGCTCGATCCAGACCGGCGCTCCCGGCACGTCCAGCCGCCGGGCCCGGCCCGGCGGGCCCTCCCAGATGCCGAACACCGCCCCGGCCGGGTCCGCCGCGAAGGCCACCCGCCCGGCGTCGAAGGCCAGCGGGCCGACCGCCAGGGTCGCGCCGCGCTCGCGCACGGCGTCGGCGGCGGCGTCGGCGCTCTCCGTCCCGAAGTAACTGGTCCAGGCGAGCGGCACCGCCCCCAGGCCCGCCACCCCCAACCCGGCCACCGCCTCCCCGCCGGTCACCGCGTGCACGTACGGGCCGAAGCGCTCCGGGCCGGGCTCGAACTCCCAACCCAGCAGCGGACCGTAGAACCCCGTGGCGCTCTCCAGGTCCCGGGCCATCAGGCTCACCCAGCACGGAACGGCCGCCACGCAGCGCACCTTGGCGGTCGTCTCCTCGCTGCCCATCGCGGACCTCCTCGCCCACCCGGCCGCCGGGCCCCTCCCGACTCCCGCGGCCCACCGGCCGCCCGGGACGCCCACAGCCTAGGGCGGGCGGAGCAGCCCGCCCGGGAAGGCACGGCCGGGCTCAGCGCACCCAGTTCTTGAGCGGCTCGGTGTCGAGGACGATGCCGACCGGGCCGGGGAGGCGGACGGTCTTGCCGAAGGCGAAGGTCCGGACGGTTTCGTAGCGAACGCCGTCCGGCCGGCTGTGGACGACGGCTTCGGCGGAGTCGCGATCGATCAGCAGGTAGACGGGGATGCCGGCCTCGGCGTAGGCACGCGGTTTCTCGACGCGGGCCCGGTGGTCGGCGTCCGCATCGTCGTCAGCGACCTCGAAGACCATCAGCACCTCCTCGACCTCCGCCCACGCACCGAGGCCGGCGAAGGCCTCCGAGGGCGCCAGGACGCCGTCAGGGTGCGCCCGCCCGTCCCGGAGCGCCTGCACCTTCAGGCCGTGGCTGTGCAGGAACTGTTCCGGCCGCACGTGCAGGCACCTGCGCACCAGCCACTCGACCACCCGTCCGTGGTTGCCGTCGGGTCGGGGCTGGACCACCAGCCGCCCGCCGAGGAACTCCAGCCGGATTCCTTCGACCGCCCGGGGGCGAGACGCGCGAGCTCCTCGAACTCCTCGGGCACCATCTGCGGGCGTCCAGGGATCACGCTCACGGGTCCCCCTCCGCCGCCTGGTTGTCCGATCGGACAACGAGGAGATCGGCGGGCGGGAACCGTAAACGTGACGCAGGTCACAGCATGGGAAGAAATTGCGGGGACAGATTCCCCGTTTGCGAGTACGTTGGAGAAAGCGGGGAGAACTTCCCCGGTATTCTGGAGGAGCACGTCGCCATGACCACCGTCGCCGCAGAGCCGGCCCGTTCCACGGGGAGTGTGCGCACGCCGAAGTTGCGTGCGGACGCGAGCCGGAACCGGGAGCGGATCGTACTGGCGGCCCGGGACGCGTTCGTCGAGCACGGTGCCGAGGTGCCGCTGGACGAGATCGCGAAGCGGGCGGGGGTCGGCAATGCCACGCTGTACCGGAACTTCCCGGACCGCGCGGCGCTGATCCAGGAAGTGGCGCTGCTCGTCAAGAACCGCATCCTGGCCCTCGCCGAGACGGCGACGGCCGAGGCGGACGCGGGAGTGGGCGGCGGTCCGTTCGACGCTCTGCAGCGGTTCGTGCACGCGACCGTGGCGGAGAAGGTCGGCGGGCTCTGCGCCGTCTTCACCAGCACCGTCGATCCGGACGACCCGGAGTTGACCGAGACGCGGGAGCGCCTGCGGTCCGCCGTGAGCGGACTGATGGAGCGCGCCCGGGCCACCGGCGAGCTCCGGCCGGACGTCGACCACGGGGACCTGTTCGTCGCGATGAGCCAGCTGACCCGGCCGCTGCCGGGCACCTCCTGCCAGCTGCTCGACGACTTCGTCCACCGCCACCTGCAGCTGTTCCTGGACGGCCTGCGCGCGCCGGCCCGCTCGGCGCTGCCCGGCCGGGCCGCGACCTTCGAGGACTTCCGCCCTCGGCACTGACCGACCACCTGGACCCAACCACTGATCCGATCCTGATCCGAGCCGATCCGACCCCCCTCGCACCCCACCTTCCGCGCGACTGACCGGAGTCGCCTCCGGGCGCGTCCGCGCGCCCTCGCACCCGTACGGCAACCTGCCGTTCCCGTACGGCAGTTGACCGTTCTCGCACACCACGCACCGTGAAATGGGTACCCCCATGTCTCAGACCGACGCCGCTCCGGCGACGATCCCCGATCCCAGGCGCTGGAAGGCGCTGATCTTCATCGGCCTGGCCCAGCTGATGGTCGTCCTCGACGCCACCATCGTGAACATCGCCCTGCCGTCCGCCCAGACCGATCTGGGCATATCCGACGGCAACCGCCAGTGGGTGATCACCGCCTACGCGCTGGCCTTCGGCGGCCTGCTGCTG
Organism: Kitasatospora sp. NPDC059088; assembly: GCF_042738155.1. NCBI lineage: Bacteria > Bacillati > Actinomycetota > Actinomycetes > Kitasatosporales > Streptomycetaceae > Kitasatospora > Kitasatospora sp. NPDC059088. The sequence goes on from NZ_JBHYGR010000021.1 coordinate 13,767, forward strand.
TTCGGCGGCCGGATCGCGGACCTCTGGGGCCGCAAGCGGACCTTCATCGTCGGTCTGACCGGCTTCGCCCTCGCCTCCGCGCTCGGCGGCATGGCGGTCAACACCGCGATGCTGCTCGGCGCCCGCGCCCTCCAGGGCGTGTTCGGCGCGCTGCTCGCCCCGGCCGCGCTGTCGCTGCTCGCCGTGACCTTCACCGAGGCCAAGGAGCGCGCCAAGGCCTTCGGCATCTACGGGGCGATCGCCGGTGGCGGTGGCGCCATCGGTCTGATCCTCGGCGGCGCGCTGACCGAGTACCTGAACTGGCGCTGGACCTTCTACGTCAACATCCCGTTCGCCATCGCGGCCATCGCCGGCGCCGTCCTGGTGATCAGCGAGCCCGTCGGGGGCCGCAACCGCAACAAGCTGGACATCCCCGGCGTGGTGCTGGTGACCACCGGCCTGGTCTCGCTGGTGTACGGCTTCACCCGCGCCGAGTCCAGCGGCTGGACCGCCGGCAGCACCCTGGCGCTGTTCGCCGCGGCCGTCGTGCTGCTGACCGCCTTCGTGATCGTGGAGCGCGCGGTCGCCGCCCCGCTGCTGCCGCTGCGCGTGGTGCTCAACCGCAACCGGGGTGGGGTCTACCTGTCGCTGGGCATGGCCGTGATCGGCATGTTCGGTCTGTTCCTCTTCCTGACCTACTACCTCCAGGTCGTGCGCGGCTACAGCCCGGTGCTGACCGGCGTCGCCTTCCTGCCGATGGTGGCGGGCATGATCACGGGCTCGACCCAGATCGGCGCCCGGCTGATGACCCGCGTCCCGGCGCGCTACCTGATGGCGCCCGGCTTCCTGACCGCCTCGGTCGGCATGTTCCTGCTGACCCACATCGGCCTGGACACCTCGTACCCGGCGCTGATCCTGCCCGGCCTGGTCCTGATGGGCCTCGGCATGGGCACCGCCTTCATGCCGGCCATGAGCCTCGCGACCTACGGCGTCCAGCCGCGTGACGCGGGCGTGGCCTCGGCCATGGTCAACACCTCGCAGCAGGTCGGCGGCGCCATCGGCACCGCGCTGCTGAACACCATCGCGGCCAGCGCCACCACCAGCTGGCTGACCTCGCACGCCACCTCGCTGGCCACCGCGGCCAGCCCGGAGGCCGCCAAGCTCGTGCAGTTCCAGGGCATGGTGCACGGCTTCTCGACCGCGATCTGGGTGTCCTTCGGGATCCTGGTGGCGGCCGCCGCCGTCGCCTTCACCTTCATCAACGCCGGTCGCCCCGACACCACGGGTGCCGGCTCGGGTGCGGCGAAGAGCGACGAGGTGCCGGTGCTGGTGCACTGACCCTCGCGGGGCCCCACGGGGTGACTCGGGTGCGCATGCGGCCCGTCCGGTGTCTTCCACGACACCGGGCGGGCCGTTCGCCGTTTCCGGAGGGGCCGCCCGGGAGCGGCGAGCCGCGGCGGGAGGGGCCCCGGGTAGAAGTGGGGATAAGTCCCCGATTATGGTGGCGTCCGTACGAAGCGGGGACTGATCCCCGTTTCCTTCGGACCGAGGTGCGTGCACATGACCCGGAATCAGAACCCAGGGCGGGGGCAGCGGGCCGCCGACTGGGCGGACGGCCGACTGGGGATCCACTCCCTCGCCAGGGCCAACCTGCGCAAGATCTTCCCGGACCACTGGTCCTTCATGCTGGGCGAGATCTGCCTCTACACCTTCCTGATCATCATCCTGACCGGCGTCTGGCTGACCCTGTTCTTCAAGCCGAGCATGGGCGAGGTGGTCTACAGCGGCTCGTACGTCCCGCTCAAGGGCATCCGGATGTCCGAGGCCTACGCCTCCACCGTGGACATCAGCTTCGAGGTCCGCGGCGGGCTGCTGATCCGGCAGATCCACCACTGGGCGGCGATCGTCTTCGTCGCGGCGATGTTCGTGCACATGATGCGGGTGTTCTTCACCGGAGCGTTCCGCAAGCCGCGCGAGGTCAACTGGGTCTTCGGCTTCCTGCTGCTGTTCCTCGGCATGCTGGACGGCTTCTTCGGCTACTCGCTCCCGGACGACCTGCTCTCCGGCACCGGCATCCGGTTCATCGAGGGCGTGGTGCTGGCCGTGCCGCTGGTCGGCACCTACATCCAGATGTTCCTGTTCGGGGGGGAGTTCCCCGGGCACGACATCATCCCGAGGTTCTTCACCGTCCACGTGCTGCTCGTGCCCGGCATCATGCTCGGGCTGCTGGTGGCGCACCTGATCCTGGTCTTCTACCACAAGCACACCCAGTGGGCGGGCCCCGGCAGGACCGAGAAGAACGTCGTCGGCATGCCGCTGATGCCGGTCTACATGGCGAAGGCCGGCGGCTTCTTCTTCCTGGTCTTCGGGATCGTCGCCCTGATGTCGGCGATCGCCACGATCAACCCGATCTGGGCGTACGGCCCGTACCGGCCCGACCAGGTCTCCACCGACGCCCAGCCCGACTGGTACATGGGCTTCGCCGAGGGCCTGATCCGGGTGATGCCGGGCTGGGAGGTCGGCCTGTGGGGGCACACCCTCAACCTCGGGGTGCTGATCCCGTTCACGCTGTTCCCGGTGATCCTCGGCGCGATCGCGGTCTACCCGTTCGTCGAGGGCTGGGTGACGAACGACGCCCGCGAGCACCACCTGCTCGACCGGCCGCGCAACGCGCCGGTCCGCACCGCCCTCGGCGCGGCCTGGATCAGCGTCTACCTGGTGATGCTCGCGGGCGGCGGCAACGACCTCATCGCCACCCATCTGCACCTGTCGCTCAACGCCATCACCTACGCCGTACGGATCGGCTTCTTCGTCGTCCCGGTGGCCGTCTTCGTGGTCACCAAGCGCTGGTGCCTGGGCCTGCAACGGCGGGACCGCGACAAGGTGCTGCACGGCCGGGAGACCGGCGTCGTCAAGCGGCTGCCGCACGGCGAGTTCACCGAGGTGCACGCCGGGCTCGCGCCCGCCGAACTGCACCGGCTCACCGCACACGAGCAGCCCCGCCCCCTCGAACTGCCGCCCGCGGTCGACGAGAATGGAGTGGCCCGGCCGGCGGGCGCGCTCACCCGCACCCGCGTGCGGCTGTCCCGCGGGTTCCACGGCGAGCACGCGCGGATCGGGAAGCCCACCGCCGAGGAGTACCGCGAGCACCACGAGCACCGCGAGCACCGCGAGATCACCGAGGGCGAGGGCCACGGTCACCACTGACCCCGCCCCCCTGTGCGAGGGAGGAGATCATGCACGACCCCACCGACCGGCTCGCCGACAGCAAGTACCTCCTGCTGACCACCTTCGGCGACGACGGCAGCCGACTGGACACCCAGCTGTGGGTGGTCGCGGACGGCCGGGCGCTCGGCGTCTGGACCCCGGCCCACTCCGGTGAGGCCGAACGGATCCGCCGCCACCCCCGGGTGCTGATCGGCCCCTGCGACGCCCACGGGCGGCCCACCGGCCGCCGGCTCCCGGCCCGCGCCCGGCTCTGCGACGCCGACGCGACCGCGCGCTACCGCACCTCACTGATCAACAAGTACGGCCTGACGGCCCTGCTCACGCTGGCCCGGAGTCGGTTCCGGGTCGGGCTGTCCGGGACGGTCGGGATCCGGATCACGCCGAACGAGCTGGAGCAGCGGCTGGTCGGGCCGGAGTGGCGCCCGCCGGGGACGTACTGCGTCAACTGAGCGGCGCGGAAGGGCTTCGGGCACCCCGGAGCGCGTCGAGTGCCGGGATCCGTGGGAACGGGCCCGGCGCTCGGCGTTTCCGGCGCCGGCGTTCGGGGCGTCGCGGGTCAGGCCCCGTCGTCCGGGGCCCGGGCCAGGTCCCTCGGTTCGCAGGCCTCCCGGCCGGTCCCCAGGTGCACGACCCTGACCGCCCGCTCGGGGCCGCCGGGGACGACCCGCTGCTCGTGGCCGCAGCGCGGGCAGATCAGCGGGATGCGCGGCCGGTTCGGGTCCCGTCCGGCCTGGCCTTGGCCGCCGTCCGGGTGCGGGGCGGTCACGAGAGCGGGTGGGTCGGGACCGGGCTGACGTCCTGGATCTCGCCGTGGGCCTTGGTGAGCAGCTGCGAGGCCAGGTCGTTGAGCGCGCGGGCGCCCGCGATCTCCTCGCCCACCCGCAGCTGTTCCGGGTCGGAGGGGTGGCGGCTGCTGTAGCCGTGGGCCCGCACCTCCGTCCCGTCGCCGAGCCGCAGCAGGGCGGCGGCGGTCGTCCGCGCGCCCTCCTCGCGGAACTCCATCTCGATGTGCCAACCGACCAGAGTCTGCATGGCGGATCACCTCCATCGGTTACTCCTCCAGAGTGCGCCGCACCCAGCGTGATCACCAGGCCAGCCGGCCCGGGGGTCAGGTTGAACATGTTCAACTCGGCGACGTAGAGTCGCGGACGAAGGGTATTTGAACGCGTTCAAGAGGGGGTGTGCCCGCCATGGACAAGGGCACGACCGAACTGGTCGACCTGCTGGTCCTGCTCGGCATGGGCGCCGTCCTGCCGCTCGGCCTGGCCCTGGTCGACGAACCCGGGCTGGCCCGGATCCGCCGGCTCTGGCCGCTCGCCGCCGTCCCCGGGGCACTGTCGCTCTGGCTGCCCCGCGGCGGCCTCGCCACCGCCACCGCCGTCCTCTACGCCCTCGGCACCCTGGCCGTCGCCCTGCACGCGCCCCGGCGACTGGCCCGCACCCGCTCGCTCGCCCCCGCCGAGATCGCCGTGCTCACTGCACTCGCCGCGCCCTCGGTGGCCGGGGTCGCACTGGTCGCCGAACGCTCCGGCTACCCGCTGTTCGGCTTCGAACCGCACATCCTGGCACTGACCGTCCCGCACTTCCACTACGCCGGATTCACCGCCGCGCTGGTCGCCGGACTGGTCTGCCGCGCCTCGGCGCCCGGCTCCGCGGCGGCCCGCTGCGCGGCGCTCAGCGTCCCGGCCGGCACCCTGCTGGTGCTCGCCGGGTACTTCCTCGGCAACTGGTGGCAGTTCGCCGGGGCGGTCGTCCTCAGCACCGGGATGTGGCTGGTCGGCCTGGTCAGCTGGCGCGACCTGCGCCCCCGCGCGGCCGACCCGGTCACCGCCGGACTGCTCACCGTCTCCTCGGGCGTGCTGGCCCTCACCATGCTGCTCGCCCTGTGGTGGGCGCTCGGCCGGGCCGCCGGACTCCCCCACCCCACCCTGGCCTGGATGGCCGCCACCCACGGCCTCGGCAACGCGCTCGGCTTCGCGCTCTGCGCGCTCCTCGCCTGGCGCCGGATCACCACCGCGGAGGACGCCCGATGAACGACCGCAGCCACCTCGGGACCGACCCCGGTCACCCCGGAGCCGACTACAGCTACCCCGAGCAGGGCGCCAGCCGCACCGGCGAGCTGCCCGCCGGCTACCACCACCTGCGGCACCGGGCCCCGATCGGCCACGGACGCGCCGCCCTGGAGGTCGCCGGGGCCGCGCTGCTCGGCTGGCGGATGCACCGGCTGGCCGGCGTCCGGATCGACGCGGAGGCCGACCGGGCGGCCCCGGGCGTCGCCGTCCGCTGCGCGATCGGCGTCGGTCCGCTGCGGGCGGGCGCGCCCAACCGGGTGCTGGCCGCCGTCGACGGCCCGGACCGGTACGGCTTCACCTACGGGACCAGGCCCGGACACCTCGGCCGGGGCGAGGAGACCTTCCTGGTCGAGCTGGCGCCCGACGGGACGGTCTGGTTCGGCGTTACCGCGTTCAGCCGGCCGGTCGCCTGGTGGGCCCGGCTGGTCGGCCCGCTGTTCCCGCTCCTCCAGCACGCCTTCGTCCGGCGCTGCGGGCGGGTGCTGGCGGCGATCGCGGCGGACGCCGCCCGGGGCGGACCGCGCTGACCCCGCCCGGCGGCGGCGTGAATCCGCTCGCCGCCCGGCCCGGGTCTGCGGCATGATCGCCGGATGACACCGCCGCCCCCGGTGCCGGTTCCGGCTCCAGGGGCGGTCACCCCCGAGGACGGCGAGGAGCCGGCGCCGTGACCAGCTTCCACACCCACCGGGCCCTGGTCCTCGACGCCGCGCTGCCCGTCCGCCGGCGCCACAGCGCCCTGCGCACCTGCCTGACCGGCTTCGCCCCGTACGGCCTGCGGGCGACCTACCACCACCTGACGCTCAGCGCCCGGATGCCCCGGCACCTGGAGGCCGACCCGGAGTCCCTGGTGCGGGCGGTGGAGGAACTGCACGAGGCGCGGCAGCTGTGGCTGGCCCGGGCGGAGCAGTACGCGGCGCAGCGGCGGACCGAGAAGCGGGACGGCCGCCGGGCGGCGACGCCGGTGTGGTGGAACCAGCCCTGGTGGACCTCACCGAACGACGCCTGGCGCCACGACCCCTTCCTGCACCCGGCGTTGCGCCTGCCCGACTACGTCCGACGGCAGAACGCGCTGCTGGACGGGGCCGAACTGCCCGGCTGCCCGGCCTGCGGGGAGGAAGGGCCCGCGGTGGAGGTGTCGACCGGCCACGACCGGGCCGAACTGTGCCGCACCTGCGCCCGGGTGCTGGTGCCGTGCCCGTGCGGCCGGTGGCACAGCTTCCAGCAGGAGCTGCGGGTCGGCTGGGGCCGGACCTGGCGGCGGGAGCACATGACCGGTGGCGGGGAGCCCAACCCGTACTGGCCCGCCCACCTGGGCGCGGCCCGGGTGCGGCGGCTGATGGGGTACGTCGTGCTGCACCTTCCGGGCTGAACCGGTCCCGCCCGGCCACGATCGGTGCGCGGTCACCCCGGGCGCGCGGTCACGCCCGGTGCGCGGCCACCCCGGGTGCGCGGTCACGATCGGTGCGCGGGGACGGAGACCAGCAGGGCGTCGGAGTTCTGGACCCGCACCTCGAAGTGGTCGATGGCGCCCGGCTGCATGGCCGCCCCGCCGGTGGTGCGCAGCACGCCCGGGGCGTCGGGTTCGCCGTAGCCGTCGGCCGGGACGTACCAGGTGGTGACGGTCTGGTGCTCGCCGCCGTGCGAGACGGCGACCAGGCGGCAGGTCAACGGGCCCTGTACGCCGGAGAGTTGCAGGCTGACCCGGCTGCCCCAGGTGGTGCCGTCGACGCCGACGGTGGCCTTGGCCCCGGTGGCCGGGTCGCTGGCGCTGAACTGCTCGGCGACGGCGACCACGGCGGGCGTGGTCTCCGCGGTGAGCACCGCGGCCGTGACGGCCGGGCCGGCCGCGACCATCGCGGTCGCGGCCAGGGCGAGCACCAGCCGCCGCACCCGGCCACGCCGACGGCCGGCCGCGACCTCGGCGACCAGCCGGTCCAGGAGCCGCCCGTCCGGTGCCGGCGCGAAGTCGGCCGGGTCCAGCCCGGCGGCCCGCGCCGACGCCACGTACTCGCCCAGCATCGGCTCCACGAAGCCCAGTTCGCCGACCTGCCCGGTGCACTGCGGGCAGTCCGCCAGGTGCCGCTCGAAGGCCGCGCGCTCGGCGGGCTCCAGCAGGCCGAGGACGTACGACGCGACGTCCAGGTGCTCGGGGCCACCGGACGGGCCGGGGCGGAGGTCGGGCCGCTCGGTCACGATGTCACTCCCCGTTCCTCCAGCGCGAGCCGGAGCGAGCGCAGTGCGTAGAACACCCTCGACCGGACGGTTCCGGCCGGGATGCCGAGGACGGCGGCCGCCTCCTTGGCGGTGCGGCCCTTGAGGTAGGTCTCGACGATGATCTCCCGGTGGGCGGGCGAGAGGTCGGCGAGCGCGTCGGCGACGGTCATCATCCGCAGCGCCCGGTCGATCTCGTCCTCGGCGGGCAGCTGCTCCAGGGCCGCCGCCTCCACCTCGCGCGGGCGGGCGCCGGCACTGCGGTGGCCGTCGATCACGATCCGGCGGGCCACGGTGACCAGCCAGGGGCGCAGCGAGCAGGCCTGCGGGTCGAGCCGGTGGATGTTGCGCCAGGCCCGGACCAGGGTCTCCTGGACGACGTCCTCGGCGCGCTGCCGGTCCCCGGCGACCAGGTGGAGCACGAAGCCGAACAGCGGTCCGGCATGCTCGCGGTACAGGGCCCGCATCAGCTCCTCGTCCGCGGCCCCCTGGCCGTGTGCGGCGGGGTGCTCCTCGGTCACCACTTCATGGTTGCGCACCCGGGCCTCCCGGTCGAGGGCGATGGTCAGCGGTGGTCAGCGGTCGGTCAGTAGCCCGACGACGGCGGGGTGGGCGTCGGTGTGGGGGTGCTCGGCGCCGGGGTGGCGGGTGCCGGGGTGGCGGGTGCCGGGGTGCCGCTCGGCATCGCCTTGCCGCCGGTCGGGGTCACCGCGAACCACTGGCCGGCCACGCCCTCGCCCTTGGTGTCGCCGGGCTTGGCGTCCGGCGAGTAGCGGTAGACGGGCCAGCCGTTGACGGTGACCTGCTTGGTGCCGTCGTCGCGGGTGAAGCTGCCGACCAGCTTGCTGTCGATGCCCTTGGCCGTGATGTCGCCGTTGGCGTGCTCGGGCGGCCACAGGGTGGCGCAGTTACCGTTGCAGTACGAGTCCGAGGGGTTGCTCTGATCCTGGTCGAAGCGGTAGAGCGTGAAGCCCGCGCTGTCGGTGACGACGGTGCCGAGCTTGGGGTCGTCGGCGGTCCGGAGGGTGGCGGCGGCCGGGGCGCTGGAGCTGCTCGACGGGCTCGGCGCACTCGACTTGCTCGATCCGGAGGACCCGCAGCCGGCGACCAGGGCCGCCGCGGCGAGGCCGGAGGCGGCGAGCACGACGGCCCGGCGGGTGCGGGGTGGGGTGCTGCGCATGGGGAGCCTCCCGCGTCGGTGAACGGACTGGACACCCCTCAGTACGGACGGTGGCCGCCCGGTGCTCAATACCGGCCGGGCCCGGAATACCCCGGCGGGCATCACCGTTGTCCCGGGCGCATGATCCGTACCGGCACCTTCGGAAGGGAAGGACCCGCGAGATGAGCAACACGGTCGAGCTGACCAAGGAGAACTTCGACGACATCGTCCCGGGCCCGGAGGGCAAGGACTTCGTCCTGATCGACTTCTGGGCCGGGTGGTGCGGGCCGTGCCGCCAGTTCTCCCCGGTGTACGAGAAGGCCGCGGCGCGCCACTCGGACCTCGTCTTCGCCAAGGTCGACACCGAGGCCCAGCAGGAGCTGGCCGCCGCGTTCGGCATCCAGTCGATCCCCACGCTGGCGATCATCCGCGAGGGCGTGCTGATCTTCTCCCAGGCCGGGGCGCTGCCGGAGCCGGTGTTCGAGGACCTGATCGGCCAGGCCCGCGAGCTGGACATGACCGAGGTCAAGCGCAAGGTGGCGGAGGAGCAGGCGGCCGAGGGCCAGGCCTGATCTCCGGGCCCTGGGTCCTGGGCCGTCCGGAGGCCCGGGGAGCTGCGGCTCTCCGGGTGTTCCGCCGGGGACGCCCCTCCCGGGCCGGGTCATCCGGTGGGCTCCGCCCCGATCCGCTCCTAGAGTCGCGGGTGACGGGGGTCCCCACCGCGGAAGGACGGTCCACCATGAGCACCTTCGTACTGGTTCCCGGATTCTGGCTCGGCGCCTGGGCCTGGGACGAGGTGGCCGCGCCGCTGCGCGCGGCCGGGCACCGGGTCCACCCGGTGAGCCTGCCCGGGCTCGCCGAACGGGCCGGCGAGCAGGGCGACTTCGGGCTGGAGGAGCACATCGCGGACCTCGCCGACCTGCTGGTACGCGAGGACCTGTGGGACGTGGTGCTGGTCGCGCACAGCGGCGCCTGTGCCCCGGTCGGCGGGGTCGCGGACCGGATGCCGGAGCGGATCCGGCGGGTGGTCTACCTGGACAGCGGGCCGATGGCGGACGGCGGTTCGCTCTACGACCTCTGGCAGCCCGACTACCGCGAGGCCGCCGACGCCTCGGTGGTCGACGGCCGCCTGCCGATGCCGCCGTGGGACGCGATCGCCGCCTCCGGCGCCAGCACCGAGGGCCTGGACGGGGCCGCGCTGGCCCGGATCGGCACCCGGGTCACCCCGCACCCGGCCGGCTCGTACCGGGACCGGCTCCGGCTGACCGGCGCCGGGGCCGCCCTGCCGCAGGCCCTGGTCTCCTGCTCCTTCCCGCTCGACCGGGTGCGGGAGATGATCGCGGCCGGCCACCCGTGGTTCGTCGGGCTGGACGGGCCGAACTGGGAACTGCGCGAACTGCCCACCGGGCACTGGCCGATGTTCTCCCGCCCCGCCGACACCGCCGCGCTGCTCGCGGAACTCGCGGCGATCTGATCACGGTTGGCGTGTTCGCCCGTGCTCCGGCCGGTCCGCGTCGCAGGATGGGGCGCACGCCGCACCCGGTCGGGGACCGGGCGACCCGCGAGACCACGGAGGACCGGACATGACCAGCAGCAGCACCACCGGGGAGTACGACGTCATCGTCCTGGGCGCCGGGCCGACCGGCGAGAACGTGGCCGACCGGACCGTCGCCGCGGGCCTGAGCACGGTGATCGTGGAGGCCGAACTGGTCGGCGGCGAGTGCTCGTACTGGGCCTGCATGCCGAGCAAGGCGCTGCTGCGCCCGGCCGCCGCGCTGGACGACGCCCGCGCGGTGGGCGGCGCCCGGGAGGCGGTCGGCGACGGGCGGCTGGACGCGGCGGCAGTGCTGGCCCGCCGGGACTCCTTCGCCTCGCACTGGAAGGACGACGGCCAGGTGCAGTGGCTGCGGGACACCGGCATCGAGCTGGTCCGCGGCCACGGTCGGCTGGCAGGCGTGCGGACCGTCACGGTGGAGGCGGAGGACGGCACCGAGCGGGTGCTCACCGCCCGGCACGCCGTCGCCGTGTGCACCGGCAGCCGCCCGGTGCTGCCCGCCACCGTGCCCGGGCTGGCGGAGGCCCACCCGTGGACCAACCGGGAGGCGACCGGCTCGCCGACCGTCCCCGGGCGGCTCGCGGTGGTCGGCGGCGGGGTGGTCGGCGTGGAGATGGCCACCGCCTGGCGGGCGCTCGGCTCCGAGGTGGTGCTGCTGGTGCGCGGCGACACCCTGTTGCCGCGGATGGAGCCCTTCGCGGGCGAGCTGGTGGCCGAGGGGCTGTGGGAGGCCGGCGTGGACCTCCGCTTCGGCACCGAGGTGACGGCCCTGGAGCGCGCCGACGCCACCGGGCCGGCGGTGCTGACGCTCTCCGGCGGCGATCAACTGACCGTCGACGAGGTGCTGTACGCCACCGGCCGGGCCCCGCGCACCGCCGACATCGGACTGGAGCAGGTCGGACTGCGGCCGGGCAGCTGGCTGGACGTGGACGACAGCTGCACGGTGCTGGGCGTGGACGGCGAGTGGCTGTACGCCGCCGGGGACGTCAACCACCGGGCGCTGCTCACCCACCAGGGCAAGTACCAGGCCCGGATCACCGGCGGGGCGATCGCCGCCCGGGCCGAAGGGCGCGCCCTGGACACCTCGCGCTGGGGCGCGCACTCCGCGTCCGCCGACCTCGCCGGAGCGCCGCAGGTGGTGTTCACCCGACCCGAGGTCGCGGCCGTCGGCCTGACCCTGGCCGAGGCCGAGCGGCTCGACCTGCGGGTCAAGGCCGTCGACCACGAGATCGGCAACGTCGCCGGGGCCTCGCTCTACGCCGACGACTACCGCGGCCGCGCCCGGGTGGTCTTCGACCTGGACCGGCAGGTGATCATCGGCGCCTGCCTGGTCGGCCCGGCCGTCGCCGAACTGCTGCACTCGGCGACCGTCGCGGTGGTCGGCGAGGTGCCGGTCGACCGGCTCTGGCACGCCGTCCCCGCCTACCCGACGATCAGCGAGGTGTGGCTGCGACTGCTGGAGGGCTGCCGGGGCTGATCCCCCGGCAGCCCTCCGGACGCCCCTCCCGGGGCACCCCTCCCCCTCAGGGGGCGCGGCGCGGCGAGGTGTGACCGCCGGTGGACGGCGGGACACTGGGCGGTGGGGTCGCGCGTCCGCCGCGCCCCGGGGGGTCGTCGTGGGGGGCCGCTCGCGATCAGGTGGTGTGAGACATGACCGAGGTGCTGTTGGCCGTCGGAACCGAGAAGGGCCTCTTTCTCGGCCGCAGCCGCGACCGGCTGGACTGGGATTTCAGCGGGCCGCACTTCCCGATGAACGCGATCTACTCCGTCTCGATCGACCGCCGCGAGGGCCGCACCAGACTGCTGGTCGGCGCCGACAGCAGCCACTGGGGGCCCTCGGTGTGGCGCTCCGACGACCTCGGCGCCCGCTGGCACGAGCCGGCCCGGCCGGCGATCCGCTTCCCCGAGTCGACCGGCGCCTCGCTCACCCGGGTCTGGCAGCTCCAGCCCGCCGGGCCGGAGGCCCCCGGGGTGGTGTACGCGGGCACCGAACCCGCCGCGCTGTTCCGCTCCACCGACGGGGGCGAGAGCTTCACGCTGGTCGAACCGCTCTGGAACCACCCCCAGCGGTCCGCGTGGGGCGCCGGCTACGGCGGCCAGGGCCTGCACACCGTCCTCACCGACCCGCGCGACCCGCAACGGCTGCTGGTCGCGGTCTCCAGCGGCGGCGTCTACCGCAGCAAGGACGGCGGCGACAGCTGGGAGCCCTCCAACACCGGCCTGCGCGCCGAGTTCTTCCCGGAGGAGCGCCAGTACCCCGAGTTCGGCCAGTGCGTGCACAAGATCGCCGCCGACCCGGTCCACCCCGACCGGCTCTACCTCCAGAACCACGGCGGGGTCTACCGCAGCGACGACCGGGGCGGGAGCTGGCACTCCATCGCGGACGGCCTGCCCGCCGAGTTCGGCTTCGCGGTCGCCGCCCACCCGCGCCGCGGCGACACCGCCTACCTCTTCCCGCTCGGCGGCTCGGACGACCGGATCCCGCCCGGCCGCCGCTGCCGGGTCTTCCGCACCACCGACGGCGGCACCAGCTGGCAGCAGCTGGCCGACGGGCTGCCCGGCGAGGACCACTACGGCATCGTGCTGCGCGACGCCCTGCGCACCGACGACGCAGACCCGGCCGGGATCTACTTCGGCAACCGGACCGGCGACGTGTACGGCAGCCGCGACGAGGGCGAGACCTGGTCGCTGCTGGTCTCCCACCTGCCGGACGTGCTCTGCGTCCGGGCGGCGGTGGTGGGCTGAGCGACCGGCGGCCGGGCCGGTGGGCCGAGCGACCGGCGCCCGGGCCGGTCGAAAACCGGTTGCCGGGACGCTCCGGTTCTGGTGAGCATGGGCCGCCGACGAACGATCTCGTGATTCTCGTGATTCTCGCGAAGTGGGGTGGGGCCATGCCCGAAACGGACTGGGTGATCAGGCACGACGGCGCCGGAGCGCCGGTGCTGCGGTACCAGCAGGGCGAGCGGGAGGGACGCCCCTGGGCCGACCTGCTGGAGGTGCTGGACGACTCGGCGGACGCCGTGGCGTACGTCCGCACAGAGCTGGCGGGCTGGGTGGTCTCCGGCAGCCCCGAGCTCGGGCAGCGGCTGCTCGCGCAGGGGGCGACGGCCCTGCGCCACGCCCACACCTTCCGGCGGGACCTGCGCGCCGATCCCCCGCCCGCCGACTGGGCCGGGGCCCCGCTGCGGGAGGGGCTGCGGGCGGTGCCCTGCGACCGCGCGCCCGAGGAACTGCTGGAGCCGTGGCGGGCCGCCTTCGACCCGGCGCACGTGGACCACTTCCCCGGGGACGACGCCCGGGCCCTGGCCGAGCGGATCGGCCCGCTGCTGGCCGGGAACGCCATCGGCCCGGTGCTGCCGTCCAGCCTGCTCGCCGTGGACGCCGAGGACCGGGTGGTCGGCGCCGCCGTGCTGACCGATCGCGACGGCCTGCCCTGGGTCGCGGAGGTCTTCCGCCACCCGCGGCGCGGCTACCGCGGCCTCGGCGCCGACCTGCTCCGCCGGGCGGTCGCGGACGCCGCCGGGCGCGGGCTGGCCGACGTGCACCTGGTGGTCTCCGAGGGCAACCCGGCGCGCCGGGTCTACGAGGCCCTGGGCTTCGAGCTGCGGGAGACCTCGCTGACCGTGATCGTGCCGGACGCCGCCTGAGGCCCGCCGGGCCCAAGGCCCTGAGCCTGAGCCTGAGCCCTGAGCGCTGAGTCCTGAACCCTGAGCCGCGGGCGCCAGGGCTCAGGGCCGGGCAAGCTCCAGGACGGCGATCCCGCCGAGGACGGTGAACGCGGCGGTCAGCCGCAGCCGCCCGAGCCGCTCGCGGAACACCACGGTGGCGATCAGCGCGGCGATCACGATGCTGGTCTCGCGCAGCGCCGCGATCGTCGCCAGGTTGCCCCGGGACTGCGCCCAGACCACCAGGCCGTACGCCGTCAGCGAGAGCACCCCGCCGAGGACCCCGACCGGCAGCACCCCGCGCATCCCGGTGAGCAGGGTGCGGCCGCGCCGGGCCCAGACCACTGCGACGAGCGCCGGCCCCTGGAGCAGGAACAGCCAGGCCACGTACCCGCCGACGGTGCCGGCGTGCCGGACGCCGCTGCCGTCCAGCACCGTGTACCCGGCGATCATCGCCCCGGTGCCGGCGGCGGCCGTGAGAGCGGGCAGCTGCGCCCGCCCGGGTATGCCCTGGGCGAAGGCCAGCCCGATCAGCCCGCAGGAGATCACCACCACGCCCGCCAGCTCGCCCGCGCCCAGGTGCTGGCCGAGCACCGTGACCGACAGCAGGGCGACCAGCAGCGGCGCCGAACCGCGGGCGATCGGGTACATCTGTCCGAAGTCGCCCAGCTGGTAGGCCCGCAGCAGCAGGACCGTCGAGACCGTCTGGACCACCGTGGAGGCCAGCAGGTACGGCCAGGCGGCGGCCGCCGGCAGCGGGTTGACCGCCACCAGCACCACCGCGCAGGCGGTGTACGTCAGGTTGATCAGCGCGAAGCCGACCATCTTGTCCGGGATCCGGTGCGCCAGCCCGTTCCACACCGCGTGCAGCACGGCGGCCGTGAGCACGGCCAGCGGCACGGCCGATCCGATTTCTGACATGGCGAAGCTCCCCTCCCGTCAGCCTGCCGGATTTCCGGCGGCGCTGGAACTGGATTCCACGCTACCCTAGAGCCATGGAAGAACGTTCCGAATTTTTCACGCCCCTGGAATCCCAGCTGGCCGCGCAGATCCGGGCCAGGCTCGGCGAACTGCGCGGCACCGAGGCGCGGGTCGCCCGGGTGGTGCTGGACCGGGGCGCCGAACTGGTGCACCTGAGCGTCAGCGACGTGGCGGCGCTGGCCGGGACGGCACCCTCCTCGGTGGTCCGGGCCTGCCAGCGGCTCGGCTTCCGCGGCTTCCAGGAGTTGAAGATCGCCGCGGCCCTGCACGCCCCGGCCGCCCCCGCCGCGGAACCGGCCGCGGACGCCGACGACCCGGCCGCCCGGGCCCTCGCCGACACCCTGCGCGCCGCCCGGGCCGCCCTCGAGGGCATCACCGCCACGCTCGGCCCGGACGACCTGCGGGCCGCCGCCGAACTGCTGGACGACGCCCCCCGGGTGCTGCTGGTCGGCACCGGGCTGTCCGGCGCCGTCGCACTGGACATCGCCTACCGGCTGCGGGCGCTCGGCCTGGTGGTGGACGCCCCGGCCGACTCGATGACCGCCCAGCTGGTCGCCGCCGGGCTGCCGCCGGGCGCCGTCTGCCTGGCCGTCAGCCACACCGGCGCCACCCACAGCGTGGTGGCCGCCGCCCGGGCCGCCCGGGCGTCCGGGGCCGAGGTGCTGGCGCTCACCAGCTACGCCCGCTCACCGCTCACCGAGACGGCGACCTGCGTCCTGGTCGCGGGCGGGCAGGACCTGGTCTTCGGTCTGGAGACCACCGCCAGCCGGCTGGCCCACCTGGCCGCCGTGGACGCGCTCGCCCAGACCCTGCTGGCGCTGCGCGGGCCCCGCGCGGAGCAGGCCCTGCGGCTCGCCGCCGACGTCTGCGCGGACTACGTGTACTGACCCCGGCGATCAGGACGGCTACGTGCTGGGCCGGTGGGCGCCCTCGATCCGGGCGCCGCGCACCACGACCATGGTCAGGCCCACCGCGACCAGCAGCTCCGCCCAGAAGAACGCCGCGTAGTCCAGCAGCGAGCCGATCGGCGGGCTGCCGGGCGCGGCGTTGCGCATGCCGACCAGCGCGAACAGGGTGGCCGCCATCCAGCTCAGGGCCGGCCAGACGATCCCGCGCCGCTGCCGGACGATCAGCCAGGCCGCCACCAGGACGGACAGCGCCAGTGCCCACATCGCCGCCATCATGAACCAGGCCAGGATGTAGGTGCTGCGCGAGCGGCTGATCTGCTCGGTGACGGCGATGCCGAGGCCGTCGGTCTCCTTCTCCCCCTGGGTGAAGGCGAAGAACGGGTCGGCCTCCTGGATCCCGATCGTCACCGGGACCGGCCGCCCCCCGACGGTGGCCCGGAAGCCGACCTGCGCGCGGTAGCCGTCGAAGGGGTAGTCGGTGACCCGCCCCTCGGCGAGGCTGAACGACACCGGGCTGGAGGGGATCGGCTGGCCGGCCGGGTACTTGAGCACGGTCTGCTCCAGCGAGGTGGTCTCCAGTGCCACGTCCTGCGCCGGGATCTGCTGGATGCCGGACGTCCCCAGGGCGCCGTGCGGCACCACCAGGATCTTGGCGGCGACGGTCTGGGCGGCCGCGTCGACCCGCTGGAGCACCACGTCGACCTCCAGGAAGTCCGACGGGTGGTCGACGCCCACCTCCTGGGCCCGACCGCGGGTGGAGCGCTCGTCGGAGTAGAGCACCAGGCCGGCGGCCACGAACAGCACGATCGCCACCAGCACGGCGTACGCCCGCCAGGGGCGGACCTTCGGCCGGGTGGCGCTCGTGGCGCGCACCCGGGCGTCGATGCGGACCTTGGGCCGGGCGGTCGGACGCAGGGGCCGGACGGCCCTGCGGTGCGGCGGCGTGCTCATCGACCTGCTCCCACGGTCGGCGGCGGCGGCACCTGCTGCCGCCCGTCCCGCCAGCGTCGGCACGCTACCACCTGCTCCGCAACCGGGGCGGGCCGCCCGGGGCCTCCCCGCAGACGCGGAAAACACGCTGGTCGGAGCCGCTGTGTAGGCTCATCCGTCATGGCGAGGGTGACACGGGACGATGTGGCGCGGGTGGCGGGGACGTCCACGGCGGTCGTGAGTTATGTGATCAACGACGGACCGCGTCCGGTGGCACCGGCCACCCGGGCGCGGGTGCTCGCGGCGGTGGAGGAGCTCGGCTACCGGCCCAACCGGGTCGCCCAGGCGATGGCCCGCCGCCGGACCGACCTGCTCGGCATGGTCGTGCCGGACGCCCGGCAGCCCTTCTTCGCCGGGCTCGCCCACGCCGTGGAGCAGGCCGCCACCGAGCACGGCCGGCTGCTGCTGATCGGCAACTCCGACTACGCGGACGAGCGCGAGGCGCACTACATCCGGGCCTTCCTGGGGATGCAGGTGGACGGGCTGATCCTGGTCACCCAGGACCCGGCCGCCCCCGGGCTGAGCGGCTTCGACTCGGCCGACGGCACCCCGGTCGTGCTGCTGCACCACCGCACCGAGAGCGTCGACGGCGTGGCCGTGGTGGCCGACGACGAGGGCGGCGCCCGCGAGGTGGTCCGCCACCTGCTCGACCACGGCCACGCCGAGGTGCACTGCTTCGGCGGCACCCTGGCGCTCAGCCCGCTCGACCCGGTCACCGGGCGGACGGCCGGCTGGGCCGAGGCGCTGGCCGAGGCCGGGCTGTCCACCGACGGCCGGCTCACCCCGGCGCCCTTCGACCGGGTCCGGGCGCACGCCGAGGCGCTCACCCTGCTGAGCCGGCCCGACCGGCCGTCCGCCGTCTTCTGCGCGACGGACGACCAGGCGATCGGCCTGCTGCGGGCCGCCGACGACCTGGGCATCCGGGTGCCCGAGGAGCTCGCGGTGGCCGGGTTCGACGACATCGCGGAGGCGGTGATCGCCGGACCGGCGCTGACCACCGTCACCACCGCGCAGGACGAGATGGCCCGGGCCGCGGTGGACCTGGTGCTCGGCGGCCCGGAGCGCCGCGCCGCCGGGGCCCGGACCTTCCCGGCCCGGCTGGTGGTGCGGCGCTCCTGCGGCTGCCCGGCCGGCGGTGCCGGGCAACAGCCCTAGACCGCAGGTCAGTTGAGCTGGAAGGTGGCCTCGACCGGGTAGTGGTCGCTGGGCGCGTTGGTGTCCGGCTGCCCCGGTACCCAGCCGGCCTGGGGGTCGAAGTCGACCTTCACGTCGGACATCGAGTTCGGCACCGGGCGGCCCGGGGCGTTGAGGTAGCCGAGGTAGTCCAGGTCGTCCCGGTAGTCGGTCGGGAAGGTCTCCACGCCCGCCATGTACTGGCACCAGGAGGAGACCGGGCAGTCCATGGTGGTGCGGGTCTGGTTCGGGGCGGTGGCCGGGGTGCCGAGCACGCCGTTGACCGCGTTCTGGGCGTTGGCGTAGTCGCCACGGGCCTGGCCGTGGAAGTACTCGACGTTGAGGTCGCCGCCGATCAGCACCGGCGCGCCGCTGCCCACGATGCCGTCGACCCAGGCGCGGATCTCGGCGAGCTGGCCGAGCCGGGTGGACTGGGTGGTGTCGGTGGAGGTGTCGGCCTCGTCCGCCTGGAGGTGGGTGCCGACCACCCACGCGGTGCTGCCGTTCTTCTTCACCTGCACCAGCGCCGCGCCCTTGTTGGCGTGGTAGTCCCAGGTGCCGTAGGTGGAGTTGCTGAACACGTGGGCGTACTGGGCGGTGATCGGGTACTTGGAGAGGATCATCGTGCCGCCGTTGATGACGAACCACGAGCTGGAGCAGTTGCCGCTGACGCCCGTCCAGCCGCCGCCGGAGCAGGTCCCGCCGACCACCGGGGTGCGGTACGGGTAGAGGTCGGCGAGCTTGGCGTTGATGTCGGCGGTCGAGCTGTTGTTGAACTGCTCGTCCAGGACGACCACGTCGGCGTTGTGCTGCCGGACGATCTGCTCGATCACCGGGGTGCGGCGGGCGGCCTGCTCGTTCTGGGTGCTGTCGACGATCGCGGTGCCGAGGTCGACGTTGAAGGCGAGGACGGACAGCGCGGTGGGGCTCGCCGCGGTGGTGGCGGAGGCGCTCGGGGCGGTGCCGCCGAGCAGCAGTGCGGCGGCGGCCGCCGAGGTGAGGGCGGTGGCCGTGCGGCGCGAGAGCATGAGCGTTCTCCTGGGGGTCCGTCAACCGGTGGGGTTCCGGGCGGGCCGGGGTGACCGGCCGCCGGTGATTGGCGGGGGAACGCTAGCTACTGCTCGGTACGTCGGGAAGAACGCCAGGCGATCAGTTGCGATCGCTCCTGTGGCGCTGAGATGTCTGTACAGCTCAGGGCCGTCGGCCGACAAGATGTCTGTACACCCTGGTACCCGCCGCCGGCCGGCCGGTGAACGGCCGTCAGCCGTCCGACAGTTCGTCCGCGAGCAGGTCCATCAGCAGGTTGTCGTGCCAGGTGCCGTCCGAGCCGCGCTCGTACTGGCGCATGGTGCCGACCGGGCGGAAGCCGACCTTGGTGTAGCAGCGGATGGCGGCCAGGTTGTCCGCGGCCGGGTCGATCACCAGCCGGTGGTAGTGGTGGTCGTGCACCAGGTGCCGGGCCAGGGTGCGCACGGCGTCCGTCCCCAGGCCCAGACCGTGCACCGAGGGGTCGAGGAAGATGTCCATCCCGGCGTGCCGGTACTCGTCGTCGTTCTCGGCGTACCACTGCACGGCGCCGACCACCCGGCCGCCCACGTCGATCGCGAAGGTCTCGGTCTCGGGGGCGTCCAAGTCCCGGGCGACCTCGTCGACCAGGTCGTCACCGCCCCGCCAGCGGGCGAACACCTCGGGCGTGCTGCGGATCGCCACCAGTGCCGGGATGTCGTCGGCGGTGGCCGGGCGGAGGGTGACCAGGGTGCCGTGCAGAATCGTCCCCATATGGGGCATGTTGGCACGGAAAGCCGCCTCTGGCCAGCGGTTTTCCAGGGGCCCCGCCCGGCACCGCGGCACGGGGCGGGCCGGGGCCGCGAGCCGGGCGGTCAGCCCGCGGCGGGCCGCTCCTGGTCGCCGAGCGGGCCCAGCCAGACGGCGGTGACGGCACTGACGTAGCGGGCGCCGCAGTGGTCGTCCGGGACGACCAGCTGCGGGCCGTCCGCGTCCAGCGGGGCGCCGTCCATGCTGGTGGCGAGCAGGATCCGGCGGCCGCCGAAGTCCGGGTCGATCTCGGCCCAGGAGACCACCGCCCGGTGGCCGTCCGCACCGACCACGTTGAGCAGGAAGCGCAGCCGCTGCTTGCGGCCGGAGAAGTCGATCCGGGGCCGGGCGGCGAGCAGGACGTCCAGCAGGGCCGGGCCCTCGTAGCCGTGCCGCTGCTCGCCCTCGGTCAGGCAGTCGAAGCTGACCTCGACCCGGTGCGCGGGGAGGGTGCGCAGTTGCTCGACGGTCAGCTCGGCCGGCTCGTCGAGGTGGCCGTGCAGCCGGACGGTGGGTGGTGCCGGGGTCACGCCGGGGCCGGTCCGGATCATGGCGCTCCTTCCTCCCGGGCCGCGCCACTGCGGCCCGGGAGGAGGACTACCCGAGGGGCAGCTCCGACATTCGCGGTTGCGGCGCTGAATGCCCTCATTCAGCGGCAGCTGAGATGACCGGGCGACGGTTCAGCTCGCAGGTGCGAGACCGGTCGCGGTGCACGCCGGAGGCCGCGGCGCCCGCCGGAGGAGAAGGACCGGCGCGCCCCGCACACCGATTCAAGCAACCCGGCAATCGGGCGGACCACTGGTTCCGCACACCGGTCACGGGGCCCTCGGCTGGATGATCCGACAAGAAGATTCGCGGTTGTTCCACTGGCATTTACGATGCATATGCGTCGGCATCCCTCTCATCTGCGAGAGGAAGCGACGCGGCGCACCAGAGCGACACCCCTGGCGAGAGCGAGCGAAAGATGATCGTCGGCGACCTGCTGCACCTCGACGACCTGTCCATCCGGCTGGCCTGGGGCACCCCCGACCTGCTCGACCGCCCGGTCACCGGCGTCAGCTCCACCGACCTCCAGGACCCGGCCCGCTACCTCCAGCCCGGCGAACTCGTGCTCACCGGCCTGGTCTGGTGGCAGCCCGCCGACGCCTCCGGCGCGCTGCGCTTCGCCACCGCGCTGCGCAGCGCCGGGGTGGCCGCCCTGCTGGCCGGCGAGGGCACCCACGGCAGCATCCCGGACGGCCTGGCCGAGGCCTGCCGCACCCACGCCATCCCGCTGCTCGCGGTGCCCGCCGGGGTGAGCTTCCGGGCCGTCACCGACCGGGTCTACCTGCGGCTCTGGGGCGACCTGCGGGCGGGGGCGCAGGACACCGCGGCGATCCCGGAGACCGTCCGCAGCGAACTGCTCGACCTGGTCCGCACCGAGGCCGCACCCGGCCAGGTGCTGGCCCGCGCGGTCGGCCGGCTCGGGCTGCCCGAGTGCTCGATCACCACCGCCGGCGGCCGCCCGGTGGCCGGCCCGCCCCAGCCCGCACCGGCCGCCGGTCGCGGCGGGCCCGGGCTGCCGGTCGGCCCGCAGGACGGCTCCCCGTTCGACGGCTGGCGGCTGCGGGCCCACCCGCACACCCCCGCCGTGGAACCGGCGCTCCAGGGCCTCGCCGACCTGCTCGCCCCGCTCGCCGCCCGCGCCCGGGCCGCGGCCGGCACCCGGCGGCGGGCCGCCGGACGGCTGCTGGACGCGTTGGCCGACGACGCCGGACTCACCGAACCGCTCGCCGCCTGCGGGCTGGCCGAGACCGGCCCGCTGGTGGCGGTCACCGCGCGGATCGAGCCCGGCCGGGCCGGCGACGAGGCGCCGGTCGACTGGGCGGCGCACGCGCTGGCCGAGGCCCTGCACCCGCTGGACGTCCCGTACGCGGCCGGCACCGACCGCACCGGGCTCACCGCCGCACTGGTGGCCGCACCCGCCGAGCGGGTCGCCGAACGGCTGCGCCGGGCCCGGCCCGCCCTCCAGGCCCGGCTGACCGGCCGGCGCACCCTGCGGATCGGCGTCGGCCCGGCCGCCCCGGCCACCCCCCAGGCGCTGCGGGCGGCCCTGGTGCAGGCCCGGTACGTCTTGGCGGGCGCCCCCGGCCCGGTTGGCAGCACCGCCGAACTGGACTCCCTGGACGGGCTGTTGCGCGGCATCCCGCCCGAGGTGACGGCCGCCTTCCACGCCCGGCTGCTGGCCCCGCTGACCGCCCACGACGCCGAGAACGGCGTCTCGCTGCTCGGCACCCTGGCGGTGTTCCTCGACCATGACGGCTCCTGGGCGCGGACGGCCGAGCAGCTCCACATCCACGTCAACACCGTCCACTACCGGATCCGCCGGATCGAGGAGCTGACCGGCCGCAACCTGGCCCGCCTCCGCGACCGGACCGACCTGCGGGCGGCACTGCTGTGCGCGCCGGCGGCGGCCGTCCGGTGACCGCCGTCCGGTGACCGCCGTCCGGTGACCGTCCGGTCGGCGAGCAGGGCCCGGACGGACGACAGGTAGGAAAAAGATTCTTCCCGGCCGATGTCGATCCGGCGCCGGCCCGATCGACGCAGGGGTGAGCGGCGGGGAACGGCCCCGCCCGCAGGACCGAGGAGTCACCATGCCGCGCTTCATGTCACTGATCCGGATCGACGAGAGCGCCCGGGGCGACTGGGAGCCCGACCCGGGGTTCGAGCAGCGGATGGGGGCCCTGTTCGAGGAGATCACCAGGGCCGGGGTGATGCTGGACACCGCCGGGCTGACCCCGACCGCCCAGGGCACCCGGGTGACCTGGGCCGACGGGAAGGTCGGCTACACCGACGGGCCGTTCACCGAGACCAAGGAGGTCATCGGCGGCTACGCGATCATGCAGTGCAAGGACAAGGCGGAGGCGCTGGAGTGGACCAGGCGCTTCCTGCAGACCCACCCGGCGCACTGGCAGGTCGAGGCGGAGGTCCGGCAGCTCGACGAGGCACCGCGGCCCCCGCAGTAAGGGCGGTAGGGCGGTAGGGCAGTAAGGGCCGTAGCGACCGTGGCGCACGTTGCCTCCCGCTCCGCCGGCTGCTCTGATGGGTGGCCGTGACGGAGAGGGAGGCGACGGCGGTCGTCGAGGCGGCGTACCGGATCGAGTCCGCGCGGATCATCGCCGCGGCCGCGCGGATCGTCCGGGACGTCGGCCTGGCCGAGGAGTTGGCGCAGGACGCGCTGGTGGCCGCGCTGGAGCAGTGGCCGCGCGACGGCGTGCCGGACAACCCGGGCGCCTGGCTGACGGCCACCGCCAAGCGGCGGGCGGTCGACCTGGTACGCCGCCGGGAGGTCTACGCCCGCAAACTCGCCGAGGTGGGGCGGTCGCTGGAGGACGCGCCGGAGCCACCGGAGCCGTCCGGCCCGGACGACATCGACGACGACCTGCTGCGGCTGATCTTCACCGCCTGCCACCCGGTGCTGTCGGCGCAGGCGCGGATCGCGCTCACCCTGCGGCTGCTGGGCGGGCTGACCACCCCGGAGATCGCCCGCGCCTTCCTGGTGCCGGAGGCGACGGTGGCCCAGCGGATCGTCCGGGCGAAGCGGACGCTGGCGAAGGCGGGCGTGCCGTTCGAGGTGCCGTACGGCGAGGACCGGGCGCAGCGGCTGTCCTCGGTGCTGGAGGTCGTCTACCTGATCTTCAACGAGGGCTACTCGGCCACCGCCGGGGACGACCTGCTGCGCCCGCAGCTGTGCGAGGACGCCCTGCGGCTGGCCCGGGTGCTGGCCGCGCTGGTGCCCGGGGAGCCGGAGGCGCACGGGCTGGCCGCGCTGCTGGAGTTCCAGGCCTCCCGGACGGCCGCCCGCACCGGCCCCGACGGGCGGCCGGTGCTGCTGGCCGAGCAGAACCGGGCGCGCTGGGACGGGCTGCTGATCCGGCGCGGCTTCGAGGCGTTCGGGCGGGCGGGCAGCGGGCCGTACTCGGCGCAGGCCGCGATCGCCGCCTGCCACGCCAGGGCGCGGCGGTACGAGGACACCGACTGGGCGACGATCGCCGCGCTGTACGAGCGGCTGCTGGTGCTGACGCCCTCACCGGTGGTGGCGCTGAACCGGGCGGTGGCCGTCTCGATGGCCCGGGGCCCGGCCGCCGCCCTGGAGCTGGTGGACGCCCTGGCGGCGGAGCCGGCGCTGCGCGACTACCACCTGCTGCCGAGCGTGCGGGGCGACCTGCTGGCCCGGCTGGGGCGGACGGCCCAGGCCCGGGCGGAGTTCGAGCGGGCGGCGGGGCTGACCCGCAACGAGCGGGAGCGGGAGCTGCTGCGGGAGCGGGCGGCCGCACTGGGCGACAGGCCCTAGCTAGGGGGTGTCGTCCTGGCGCAGGCGGGCGCTGACCGCGCCGAGGCCTTCGGCGAGGACGGCGAGCTGCTCGCGGGTGAGCACGTCGATCAGCAGCTCGCGCACCAGGGCGACGTGGCCGGGGGCGGCCTGGCGGAGCGTCTCCCGCCCCTGGTCGGTGAGTTCGGCGATGACGCCGCGCACGTCGCTGGGGCAGGAGCGGCGGCCGACCAGGCCCATCCGCTCCAGTTGGGTGACCTGGTAGGTCAGGCCGCTCTTGGAGGTGACCAGCTTGTCGGCGAGTTCGGTCATCCGCAGCGAGTCGCCGGGGGCGGCGGACAGGTGCACCAGGATCTCGTACTGCTGGTGCGAGAGGCCGGAGTCGTCCTTGAGCTGGCGCTCCAGCCGCCGGTTGAGCAGGTTGCTCGCGACGACGAAGCCCCGCCAGGCGGCCATCTCGTCCTGGTCGAGCCAGCGGGGTTCGTTCAGTGAGGACATGGGGTGAAGCCTACTCCTGTTGTTCAAATTCGAACGAAGGTGTACCGTCCCGGAGTAGAGGTTCAAATTTGAACTACCCACTCGTTCCCCTTGAGGAGGACACCTTGAGCACCGCGGCCCCCGAGCGCATGCCCGCCCTGTACCTCTCGCACGGCGCGCCGCCGCTCGCCGACGACCCGATCTGGCCGGGCCAGCTGGCCGCCTGGTCCGCCGACCTGCCCCGGCCCAAGGCCGTCCTGATGGTCTCCGCCCACTGGGAGGAGGCCCCGCTGGCCGTCGGCGCCGTCACCACCGTCCCGCTGGTCTACGACTTCTGGGGCTTCCCCGAGCACTACTACGCCGTCCGGTACGCCGCCCCCGGCGCCCCCGAGTTGGCCGAGCGCGTGCACAAGCTGCTGCGCGCCCCCGGCACGCCCGTCCAGGACATCCCCGACCGCGGGCTCGACCACGGCGCGTACGTCCCGCTGGTGGAGATGTTCCCGGAGGCCGACGTCCCGGTGCTGCAGATCTCCCTGCCCACCCTGGACCCGCAGCGCCTGCTGGAGATCGGCCGCCGGCTCGCCCCGCTGCGCGACGAGGGCGTGCTGATCATCGGCAGCGGCTTCTTCACCCACAACCTGCGGGCGCTCAACAGCGACGGCCGGACCAGCTCGGTGATGGCCGAGTTCGACGACTGGGGCAGGCGCGCCCTGGACGCCCAGGACCTGGACGCGCTGCTCGACTTCGAGCGCAAGGCCCCGGCCGGGCGGCTCGCCCACCCGCGCACCGAGCACTTCGCGCCGCTGTTCGTGACCCTCGGCGCCGGCGAGGCCGACCTCGGCAGCCAGCGCAGCGTGATCGACGGGTTCTGGATGGGGCTGGCCAAGCGGTCGATCCAGCTGGGCTGAACGGGTGAGCCCGGCGCGCTACAGCGAGCAGCAGGTGAAGCGCTCGCCGATGTGCTCGGGCTGCTCGATCTCGTCCACCAGGGCGACCGCGTAGTCCGGCACCGAGATCCGGCTGTGGCCCCCGGCGTCCGTGAGCAGTTGCTCCAGGCCGGTCCGGTAGCGGCCGGTCCGCTCCCCCGGGCCGATCTCCGCGGCCGGGCTGAGTACCGTCCAGCGGACGTCGGAGACGGTCCGGTAGTAGTCCAGCGCCTCGCCGTGGGCGTGCATGATCTGCAGGATCGGCTCCGGCAGGCCCGGGGCGTCCCAGACCCGCACGCCCGGGGCGGTCTCCAGGCTGCCCGCGCCGCCGACCGCGATCAGGCGGGGCGCGGCGCCGTCGGCGACCGCCCGCAGGCCCTCGACCAGTGAACGGGCGGCGGGCTCGATCAGCGCCAGGTGGCCCGGGCCGTCGCCGCCGCCGACGGCGCTCACCAGGACGTCCCGGCCGGCCGCCACCCGGGCCACGTCGGCCGGGTCCAGTACGTCGCCGCGCTCCACCCGGGCCGCCGCACCCCGGTAGCGGTCCGGCTCGCGGACCACGGCGGTGACCTCGTGCCCGCGGGCCGCCGCCTCCGCGACGACGGCGCTGCCGATGCCGCCATTGGCGCCGATCACGGCGATTTTGGCCATGGGGTACCTGCCCGGTGCTCGGAGGGTGGCCTCGCTTCTCACTGGCCTCAGACAGCTCGATTATCGGACGGAAGCGCGAACGGCCGCCCGCGCAGGCCCCGGTGGAACGGACCTCGGCGGGCGGCCGTACTGCGGGGCGCGCCGGTGGTTCAGGACGCGCCGGTGGCGGTGCGCTCGGCCTGGCTGCGCTCGACGCACAGCTCGTTGCCCTCCGGGTCGGCCAGGGTGACCCAGCCGGTGCCGTCCGGGCGGCGCTGGTCCGACACCACCGTGGCGCCCAGGGCGAGCAGGCGCTCGACCTCCTCGTCACGGCTGCGGTCCTGCGGCTGGAGGTCCAGGTGGACCCGGTTCTTCACGGTCTTGCCCTCGGGCACCCGGATGAACAGCAGATCGGCACTGGCGGAGATCACCACCGCCTCCGGGTCACCCGGGTTGTCGTCCTCGGCGAGGGTGCCGTCCAGCACCTTCGCCCAGAAGTCCGCGAGGGCGAACGGGTCCGCGCAGTCGATCGTCACATGACGTACCAGAGAAGCCATGGGCTCACTCTGGCCGGTGCCGTTCGGTCGTGTCCAGCCTTTTCCGGCAGTGCCGGTGCCCGTCCAGCGGGTACGACGGCGGGAAGGCCGGGACGACCTCCGCGAACGCGTAGCCGCTCTTCTCCGCGACCCGGCAGGAGGCGTCGTCGTCGCCCTCGTGCAGCAGGTCGATCCGGACCAGGCCGTCCGCGGCGAAGACCTCGAAGGCCCAGACGGTCAGCGCCTCCACCGCGCAGGGCCGGGGCGTCGGCGTCCTCGAAGGGGCGCAGCAGCAGGCCGTCCGCCGTCGGGAAGGTGGTCAGGGCCGGGTCGGGTCGGTGGTGGTTCATGGTGCTCTCCCCCTGGGTTCGGAACCGCTGCACGATCTTCCTGACGGACGGCCGGCCACCGCTCGACGGTTGCGGCTTGACCTTGACGCTGGCGGCAGGGTCGGAGAGTGCTCCCATGAGCGAACAGAACGAAGCGGGGACGGGTCGGGTCGTGGTGGTCACCGGGGCCGGGACGGGGATCGGGCGGGAGACCGCGCGGGCCTTCGCGGCCGAGGGCGCCCGGGTGGTGGCGGTCGGGCGGCGCCCCGGGCCGCTGGCGGAGACGGCGGCCGCGCACCCGGGGCTGATCGAGCCGCTGGTGGCGGACGTCACCGGACCGGACGCCCCGGAGCGGATCGTCGGAACGGCCCTGGAGCGGTACGGGCGGCTCGACGTGCTGGTGAACAACGCCGGCATCGTGCAGAACACCCAGCGCGTCGGCGACTTCCACCGGGCCGGGATCGAGACGCTGCTGGCCACCAACCTGGTCGCCCCGGTGCTGCTCGGGCAGGCCGCGCTGCCCGCACTGGCCGAGAGCCGGGGCGTGGTGGTCAACGTCAGCACCGCCGTCGGACAGCGCGGCTGGCCGACCAACTCGGTGTACGCGGCGGGCAAGGCGGCGCTGGAGACGATCACCCGCAGCTGGGCGGTGGAGCTGGCTCCGCGCGGCATCCGGGTGGTCGCGGTGGCGCCCGGGGCGATCGACACCCCGATCGGCGAGCACTCCGGTTTCAGCCCCGAGCTGTCGGCGGCGATCCTGGAGTGGCAGTTGGGGCTCACCCCGCTGGGCCGGATCGGGCGGCCCGCCGAGGTGGCCTGGGCGATCACCCAACTCGCCTCGCCGCAGGCCTCGTTCGTGACCGGCGTAGTGTTGTCCGTGGACGGGGGCGCGCTGGTGGCCTGAGGAACCGACGGACGGACGGGCGGGGCGGCGGTGCGGATCGGTGAACTGGCGCGGCGGACGGGCAGTACGGCCCGGGCGCTGCGGCACTACGAGCAGGCCGGGCTGATCGACTCCGAGCGGGCGGCCAACGGCTACCGGGAGTACCGGGATTCGGCCGTCCCGCGGGTCCGCAACATCCGCGCCCTGGTCGCCGCCGGGCTCACCATGGAGGACCTCCGGCCGATGCTCACCTGCCTGGACGGGGACGTCCTCGCCCGGCCGCCGTCCGAGCGGGTGCTGGGGGTCGTCCGGGAGCGGCTGGCGGCGCTCGAACGCCGGATCGCCGCCCAGACCGAGGCCCGGGACCGGCTGCTGGTGGCGCTGACGGCGGCCGAGCGGCTGCGTTCGAACGGGTGACACCCCCGATCGGGGGTGTGCAGCGGGCGCGCGGGATAGGACAGTGGGCGCATGCAGATTCCACTCTCCGTGCTGGACTTCCTCGACCGGGCCGAGCTGGTCTACGGCGACCGGGTCGGCATCGTCGACGAGCCGGTGCAACCGGCCGAATCCTGGGGCGAGCTGAGCTACCGGCGGATCGCCGGGCTCGCCCGGGCCCAGGCCGCCGGGCTGGACCGGCTCGGCGTCGGTCCGGGCGAGCGGGTCGCGATCGTCTCGCACAACTCGGCCCGGCTGCTCACCGCCTTCTTCGGGGTGAGCGGGTACGGCCGGGTACTGGTGCCGGTCAACTTCCGGCTGCGGGCCGAGGAGGTCGCGTACATCGTCGAGCAGAGCGGCGCCTCCGTCCTGCTGGTCGACCCCGAACTCGCCGACGCGCTGCACGGGGTGGTGGCCAAGCACAAGTTCGTGCTCGGCGCGGACAGTGACGCGCTGCTGTACGACTTCGACCACGCGCCCCGCCGGTACGCGATCTCCGAGAACGACACCGCGACCATCAACTACACCAGCGGAACCACCGCCCGCCCCAAGGGGGTTCAGCTCACCCACCGCAACGTCTGGCTGAACGCGACGCTGATGGGCCTGCACTACGGCGCGAACGACCGGGACGTGTACCTGCACACCCTGCCGATGTTCCACGCCAACGGCTGGGGCCTGCCGTTCTCGCTCACCGGACTCGGCGCCCGGCACATCGTGCTGCGCAAGGTGGACGGCGCCGAGATCCTGCGCCGGGTCGAGCGGCACGGGGTGACCTTCCTGTCCGGCGCGCCCGCCGTGGTGCAGATGGTGCTGGACGCGGCCGCCGACTGGGACGGCCCGGTGCCCGGCCGGGACAGGGTGCGGATGATCGTGGCCGGCGCCCCGCCGCCGACCTCCGTGGTGCAGCAGGTCGAGGAGCAGCTGGGCTGGGAGTTCATGCAGCTCTACGGCCTGACCGAGACCGCGCCGATCGTCACCGTCAACCGCTCGCGCGCCGAGTGGGACGCCCTGCCGGCCGCCGAACGGGCCGAGAAGCTGGTGCAGGCCGGCGCGCCCGCGCTCGGCACCCAGCTGCGGGTCGACGCCCAGGGCGAGGTGCTGGTGCGCTCCAACACCGTGCTGGACGGGTACTGGCAGCAGCCGGAGGCGAGCGCCGAGGCGCTGCGGGGCGAGTGGTTCCACACCGGCGACGGCGGCACCCTCACCGACGGCCAACTGTCCATCTCGGACCGGAAGAAGGACGTCATCATCAGCGGCGGGGAGAACGTCTCCTCGATCGAGGTGGAGGACTGCCTGTACGGCCACCCGGCGGTGGCCGAGGTCGCGGTGATCGGGGTGCCGCACGAGAAGTGGGGCGAGACGGTCAAGGCCCTGGTGGTGCTCCGGGAGGACCGGGCGGCCGTCACCGAGGCGGAGTTGATCGCGCACTGCAAGCAGCGGCTGGCCGGCTACAAGTCACCCACCTCGGTGGAGTTCCGCGCCGAACTGCCGCGCACGGCCACCGGGAAGCTGCAGAAGTTCCGGCTGCGCGAGCCGTACTGGAGCGGGCGGGAGCGCCAGGTCAACTGACGAGTCCGGTCGCCCTGGCCGCCAGGGCGAGTTCGGTCCGGTTGCGGACACCGAGCTTGTGCATCGCGGACTTGAGGTAGCCGGTCACGGTATTGCAGGTCAGGCCCAGATGGGCGGCGATCTCCGGATTGGTCCGGCCGGTCGCCGCCCAGCGCAGCACCTCGTGCTCGCGCCGGGTCAACGGCCGTGCGGGCGACACCGGTTCGGGCTTCGTACGGCTCCAGGCCGCCGCCCCGGCGAGCGCCCGGGCGGCCGTCGCCGCCAGCCGGCCGACGGCGGAGATCCGGACGTCCCCGAACGGGACGACGGTGCGCAGCGAGGCGTACACCACGCCGTGCACGGTGTCGCCGTCCAGCAGCGGGACGGTGAGCATCGCGTACAGGTCGTCGGCGGCCACGGCCGCGTCGTACTGGTGCGAAATGGTCGTGGCCGCACGGTAGTCGGGCACCCAGGTGGGCGCGCGCTCGGCGAGCGCCCGGCCGCCGAGGCCGAGGCCGGCCGGGACGGGCACATCGTGCAGCAGGTCCGCCCGGGTGCCGGCCCAATGGCGCAGCACCATGCCCTCGCTGCCGGGGCGGCGGCCGGGCAGCGGCTCGGGCACGCCGACCAGCCCGACATCGGCACCGCACTCGGCCACCACCCGGCGGGCGAGGTCTCCGAGCACCGCGCGGCGCACCAGCTCGGCGGCGCGGGCGGCGAGTTCGGGGTCGTCGGAGTCGGCGGGGTGGTGGGAGTGGTGGGAGTGGTGGGGGCGCTCGGGGTGGTCCGGGCGCTCGGGGGCGCCGAACGGCACGGCAGTGAGGGGGTCCGCAGCCCTGGTCATCGCGGAATTGTCACACGCGGTGCGACCGGAGGCGAGAGTCCTGACGTGCGTGTTCCGTGGAGTGGCGGGCGTCGGCGCCGGTCGGGGCGTAGGGTGCGGCCGCGGGCTACCGACCAGTAGCAACCGCGCCGAGCGGAGGGAAGAGCCGATGACCGACCCCGACACCCCGGGCACGCCGGGCGCCCCGGGCCACGTCCTGCACGGCCTGCTGGCCGACCTGCGGGCCGAGAGCGCCGTCCTGGACGGGCTGGTGGCCGGACTGTCGGCCGCGGACTGGGCCGCGCCCACCCCGGCCGAGGGCTGGACGGTCGCGCACCAGATCGCCCACCTGGCCTGGACCGACGACTGGACGGCACTGGCCACCCGCGACCCGGAGGGCTTCACCGCCTCGCTCGGCGGCCGCTTCACCCAGCTGCTGGCCACCGGCGCCGACCCGGTCGAGGACGGCGCCCGGGAGGGTGCGGCCGCCGAACCCGCCGCCCTGCTCGCCCGCTGGCGGGCCGGGCGGGCGCAGGTACAGGCCGCCCTCGCCGCCGTCCCCGCCGACGTCCGGCTGCCCTGGTTCGGCCCGCCGATGAAGCCCGCCTCGATGGCCACCGCCCGACTGATGGAGACCTGGGCGCACGGCCAGGACGTGGCGGACGCGCTGGGCACGACCCGGGAACCCACCGACCGGCTGCGGCACATCGCCCACCTGGGCCTGCGCACCCTCGGCTTCGCCTTCGCGGCCCACGGCCTGCCCGCGCCGCAACGCCCGGTGCGCCTCGAACTGACCGCACCCGACGGGGGTTCGTGGGCCTTCGGCCCGACCGACGCGATGGACGTGGTGACCGGCCCGGCCCTGGACTTCTGCCTCCTGGTCACCCAGCGCCGCCACCGCGACGACCTCGCCCTGACCGCCACCGGCCCGATCGCCACCATCTGGCTGCCGATCGCCCAGACCTTCGCCGGCCCTCCCGGCAAGGGCCGGCAGCCCGGCGCCGGAGCCTGACCGGCCCGGAGCGGGTCCGCGCACAGACTGCACCGGACCACGACCGCTACCACGCGCGGCACGACCGGAAGTTCGGGGACAGCATGCGCGTTCCCGAGCCGTTCGACTTCGAGCTGGAGCTGAGCGGGCTGGTGCGTTACCCGGACTGAGCGCGACCGGGCTGAGCACGACCGGGCGGACCGGGGCCTCAGAGGCCGATCCGGAGTGGGGCGAGGCGGGTGGCGATCAGGTTGGTGGCGCCGCGGTCGCGTTCGATGTGGCCGTGCACCAGGAGGCCGGCCCGGTCCAGGGCGGTGCGGCGCTGGGACTCCCAGACCGGGCGGTTGCAGATCACGTTGATCAGGCCGGTCTCGTCCTCCAGGCTGAGGAAGAGCACCCCGCCGGCCGTCGGCGGGCGCTGGCGGTGGGTGACCAGGCCGCCGACCACCACGGCCGTTCCCGGTGGCACGTGCGGGAGTTGGGCGGCGCTGAGCGCGCCGCCGCGGTCCAGGTGGGCGCGCAGGTGCTGGAGCGGGTGGCTGGTGGCGGAGGTGCCGGTGGCCCACAGGTCGGCGATGGTCTCCTCGACCGGGCTCATCCCGGGCAGTTCCGGCGCCTCGGTGCCGGGCGTGGTGCCGGGGAGCAGTTCGGCCGAGATCCCCGCGAACGCGCCTGCCGCCCACAGCGCCTGACGTCTCGTCAGGCCGAAGCAGTCGAAGGCCCCGGCCGTCGCCAGCGCCTCCAGGGCGGGCGCGGGCAGACCGGTGCGGCGGGCGAAGTCCTCCAGGTCGGCGTACGGCTGCCCGGCCGCGATCAGCTCGGCCTGCGGGGTGCCGATGCCGCGCACCGTCTCCAGGCCGAGCCGGATGGCCGGTTGGGGCCGGCCGGCGGTCAGCGGCGGCGCGGGGGTCGGGCCCCGGTACGGCTCCAGGGTGGGGCGCGGCCCGCTGGCGTTGACGTCCACCCCGCGCACCCGTACGCCGTGCCGGCGGACGTCCGCGACCAGGCTGAGCGGCGAGTAGAAGCCCATCGGCTGGTTGGCCAGCAGGGCGCAGGTGAAGGCCGCCGGGAAGTGGTGCTTGAGCCAGGCGCTGGCGTACACCAGGTAGGCGAAGCTGATCGCGTGCGACTCCGGGAAGCCGTAGTTGGAGAAGGCCTCGATCTTGCCGTAGACGTCCTCGGCGACCTCGGCCGGGATGCCGCGCTCGGCCATCCCGGTGAGCAGCCGGTCGCGCAGCCGGGCGACCCGCTCGTGCGAGCGCTTGGCGCCCATCGCCTGGCGCAGCCGGTCGGCCTCGGCAGGCGTGAACCCGGCGCAGTCGATGGCGAGTTGCATCATCTGCTCCTGGAACAGCGGCACCCCGAGGGTCTTGCCGAGGGCGTTCTCCATCAGCGGGTGCGGGCAGCCGGGCGGCTCCGCCCCGGCGCGGCGGCGCAGGTACGGGTGGACGGAGCCGCCCTGGATCGGGCCGGGGCGGATCAGCGCGACCTCGACCACCAGGTCGTAGAAGTGGTCCGGCTTGAGCCGGGGCAGGGTGGCCATCTGCGCCCGGGACTCGACCTGGAAGACGCCCACGGTGTCGGCGCGGCGCAGCATCGCGTACACGCCCTCGTCGTCGCCCGGGATGCCGGCCAGGTCGTAGCGCAGGCCGTGGTGGAGCGCGATCAGGTCGCAGGCGTCGTGCAGCGCGGCGAGCATGCCGAGGCCGAGCAGGTCGATCTTCACCAGCCCGGCGCCCGCGGTGGACTCCTTGTCCCACTGGAGGACGGAGCGCCCGGGCATCCGGGCCCACTCGGTCGGGCAGATCTCCCCGATCGGCTCCCTGGTGAGCACCATGCCGCCCGAGTGGATGCCCAGGTGGCGCGGCAGGCCGTGGAGTTGGGCGGCGAGCGAGAGCACGTCGGCGGGGATGACGGCGTCCGCGCCGGGGGCGGAACGGAAGTCGGTCTGCCGGCTGAAGGCGTCCACCTGCCCCTGCGGGTAGCCGAGCACCCGGGCGGCGTCGCGGATCGCCAGCCGGGGGCGGTAGGTGATCACGTTGGCGACCTGGGCGGCGTGCTCGCGCCCGTAGCGGCGGTAGACGTACTGGATGACCTCCTCGCGGCGGCGGTTCTCGATGTCCAGGTCGATGTCGGGCGGGCCGTCCCGGGCGGTGGACAGGAAGCGCTCGAACAGCAGCTTGTAGTGGACCGGGTCGACGGCGGTGATCCCGAGGGCGTAGCAGACCGCCGAGTTGGCGGCCGAGCCGCGGCCCTGGCACCAGATGTCCTGGCTCCGGCAGAAGTCCACGATGTCGTGGACGATCAGGAAGTAGCCGGCCAGGTCGAGGTCCTCGATCACGTCCAGTTCCTTGGCGAGCTGGCGGCGGGCGGCGGCGTTGCCGGGGCCGAAGCGGGCCGGGCCGCCGGCCGCGACCAGGGCGCGCAGGTGGCCGATCTCGGTCTCCCCCTCGGGGACGGGGTAGCCGGGCAGCTCCGGGTCCAGCTTGGCGAAGTCGAAGGCGCAGGCCCGGCCGAGTTCGGCGGTGGCCCGCCGGACGCCGGGGAAGCGGGCCAGCCGGGCGGCCATCTCCCGGCCCGAGCGCAGGTGCGCGGTGCCGGAGGCCCTCGTCCAGCCGGCCGCCTCCTGGAGGGTGCGGCGCCCGTGCAGGGCCGCCAGGCTCTGGGCGAGCCGGCCCTGGGCGGGGCCGGCGTGGTGGGCGTTGGTGGAGGCGACGACCGGCAGCCGCAGTTCTCCGGCGAGC
Organism: Kitasatospora sp. NPDC059088; assembly: GCF_042738155.1. Classification (NCBI taxonomy): domain Bacteria; kingdom Bacillati; phylum Actinomycetota; class Actinomycetes; order Kitasatosporales; family Streptomycetaceae; genus Kitasatospora; species Kitasatospora sp. NPDC059088. Next base: position 48,137 of record NZ_JBHYGR010000021.1, read on the forward strand.
GCGGCGAGGGCGTCGTTGCGCCGGTCGTCGCCGGGCAGCCACTGGTCGATCAGCTCGACGTACACGTTCTCGCGGCCGAACGCCTCGGTGAGGGTGCGCAGTCGCTGCTCCGCCCCGCCGGTCGCGAGGGCCGCCGGGACCCGGCCGAGGCGGCAGCCGGTGAGCACCGCCCAGTGGCCGTCGTGCGCCCCGGCGAGCGCGGCGAAGTCGTACGCCGGACGGCCCTTGGCGCCGCCGGCCAGCTGGGCGGCGGCGATCGCGGCGGAGAGACGGCGGTAGCCGGCCGGGTCACGGGCCAGGACGAGCAGGTGCTCGACGTCCTCGGCACCCGCACCCCTCGCGCCGTGACGGATCGTCAGTTCGGCGCCGAAGACGGTGGCCACGCCCGTCCCCCGGGCCGCCTCGGCGAGCCGGACCGCTCCGTACAGGCCGTCGTGGTCGGTGATCGCCAGGGTCTCCACGCCCAGCCGGGCCGCCTCGGCGACCAGGTCCTCCGGGTCGCTGGCGCCGTCCAGGAAGCTGAAGGCGGAGTGGACGTGCAGTTCGGCCCAGGGTTCGGCAGGGGGTTCCTCGGCGGGGGGTTCGGTGGGGGCTTCTTCGGTGGGGGGTTCGGTGGGGGTCTCCGAGGTGGGGGCTTCCTCGGTGGGGGTCTCCGAGGCGGGGCGGCGCAGCGGGACGACCGTGCGGTCCGGCGCGGCGCCGGTCAGCCGGCGGTGCAGTTCGCTCCAGGGGACGGTGGGGTGGCTGGTGAAGCCCATCGGGGTTGCCTTCGTCGCTCTCGTACTGGTCCTGCCCCCCTGTCCCCCTGCCGCGGGCCTTCGGGCCGCTAGTCGTAGCCGGCCTCCAGGTACCACGCACCCCCCTCCACGGTGAGCAGCAGCGCCCGGCCGCCGTCCACCACCACCTGGAACCGCGCCCGGCGGCGGGTGAGCGACTGGTCCCACCAGTACTCGACCGCCGGCCAGGGCCCGGTCCAGGCCGCCACCCGCTCCTCCCGGCCCCGGGCCACGACCAGGGCCGGGCGGCCCGACACCCCCGCCCGGCCGTCCACCGTGACCGGTCGGCCGGCCTCGTCCAGCACCCGGACCGGCGCCGGCTCGCGCAGCACCACGGCCGGCCAGAGGTCCGCCGACCGCTCCGCCAGCCGCCCCGGCCAGGGCGCGTCCGCCGCGGCCGCCGCCTCGTACGGCTCGCCCCACGGCACCCGGACCTGCTGCTCACCCGGACCACGCCCGCCCGCCGGCTCGATCCGGCGCAACCCGGCATGCCCGAGCACCGCCTGCACCCGGGCCACCGCGCGCTCCACCCGGTCGTCCGCGACGGCCTGGCCCCACAGGGCGAGCTGGCGGCCCTGGTCCGGGGAGAGGCCGTCGGGGGCGAGGCGGAGCAGGGCGAAGCCCTCCTCGGCCCCAGGGCTGGCGGGGCTGCCGGTGCTGCCAGTGCTGCCCTGGCCGTCGGTGTTGCCGGTACTGCCGGGGCCGCTGGTGAAGGTGCCCATGCCCTGCCAGGCCTGGAGCTGCCAGCGGACCCGTTCGGCCAGGGCCGTCGCGGACAGCCGGCCCTCGTGCCGCCACAGTCGGGAGACCGTCCGGCCGTCCGCGCAGGCCACCTCGACCGCCACCCGGCGGCAGGTCAGCCCGGCTCCGGCCAGCCGCCGGTGCAGCTGCTCGGCCAGCGTGCGGGCGACGAACACCAGCGGCTCGGTCGACGGCTCCGGCGGGTCGAAGCGCTGCTCGACGGCGAGGTCCGGCTCCTCGCCGCGCGGCACCAGCGGGCGCGGCTGCAGGCCGCGGGCCAGCCGGTGCGCGACCGTCCCGGTCGGGCCGAAGCGGTCCGCGACCGCCTCGGGCGGCAGCGCGGCGAAGGCCCCGACGGTGGGCAGGCCGAGCCGCCCCAGCAGCTCGGCCAGCGTCTCGTCACCCAGCGCGGCCACCGGGTAGGGGGCGAGGAACTCCGCCGTACGACCGGCGGGCACCAGCACCCCGGCGCGGGCGGCGAGCACGGCGGCGAACAGGCCGTCGGCGACGCCGATCCGGGCGTGGGGGGCGGTCGGTCCGGTGGCCGGTGCGGCGGTGGGTTCGGCGGTGGGTCCGGCGGTGGGTCCGGCGGTGGGTCCGGTGACAGGTATGGCGGGCGGGCCTGGGGTGGCGGGCACTGCCACCGCGCCGGGGACGGCGTCCGGGACGGGCGGTCGCCCGAGGGCGTCCGCCACCGCCGCGCCGACCAGGGCCGCGAGCGCCTCCTCGCCGCCGAAGTAGCGGCCCGGGCCCTTCACCGGAATGGCGCACAGACCCGGGCGGATCACCTCCACCCGGGGCGTGAACGCCTCCACCGCCGCGACCACCGGCTCGAAGCGGCGGGTCTCCGCCTCCGGGTCGCGGTCGCGCAGCTCCAGTTCCGGGCAGAGCCGCTGGGCCAGCTTGAGCCGCTGCCCCTGCCGCACCCCGGCAGCCCGGGCGCCCGCGGAGCAGGCGAGGATCCGGCCGGCCTCGGTCACGGCCACCGGGTCGTCACCGGTGACGGCCACCACCGGCCAGTCCGGGCACCAGACCACCAGGACCCTGGGGGTCCGGTCGCCGTCGGGCGTCGTCGGCATGTCACACCACCGCCGCCACGAGCGGAGCCGCCACGGGAACGGCGGGCACTACGGCGGAAACGGCAGGGACGACGGCAGGGACGACGGCAGGGACGGCCGCGGGGCCCGGGGGAACGGCGAGGGGCTGCGGCTGCTCCCGGACCGGGCGCACCGCGCCGTGCTCGTCCGGCAGCCAGAGCCGGGCCGTCCGGCCGCGCACCGCCGAACCGCGCCCCTCGGCCACCACCTCCACCTGACGCCCGGCGAGCTGCCCGTGGCCGTCCCCCAGCCCGAACCAGCGCCCGGACCGCACCCCCAGCCGCAGCACCGCCCCCGGCCACGGCCCGGCCACCAGCAGCACGCAGCCGGTGCGCCGCAGCACGGCGGCCAGACGGGCGGCCAGCTTCGGGGGCACCGGCCCGTCCGGGCGCAGCATGATCAGTTCGACCGCGCCGGCCAGCACCGACACCACCTCGGGCCAGTGCCGCCCCGGGTCGTCGGCGACCAGCAGGCGGCGCAGGTCCAGGCCGTACCCCTCGGCGGCGGCGAGGCCCAGCTCCGGCAGCCCGACCGCGGCCGCCCAGCCGCCCCCGGTCTCCCGGACCCCGGCGGCCAGCGCGAGCAGCAGTCCGGCGTCCCCGCCCGCCACCGACACCGCCGTCCCGCGCCGCAGTCCGCCGTCCGGCAGTACCTCGCGCAGGGCGGGCACCACGGACACCAGTCCGCGCCCGGCCGCCTGCCCAGCCGTCAAGCCAGCCGTCATCCCGTCCGTCAACCCGTCCGTCCGCACGCTCTCGGACGCGGGCACGGCAGCCGGGAGCGCCACCGGCCGCAGCACGGGGCGTGCGGGCTGCTGTTCGACGGTGGATTCGAAAGAAGGTTCGAAAACGGGCACAGCCCCAGGATCGAACATCCGTTCGCAAAGATTCAAGTCCACCCCACCACCCCCATCCGTCACGCTCCGTGTCGGATGCGCCGAATGCCGGAGCCCCCTTGGCTCTTTCAGGTGACCGACAACCCTTTTTTCCTTGACAAATTTTTTTGTCGGTCGGATGCTGGAGAGGTGCTGGACGTCGCCGTGATCGAAGAACCCGCCGCGGCCGAGGCCTCCCTGGACCCGATCCGGTCCCGGATCCTCGCCGCCCTCGCCGAGCCCGGCTCGGCCGCCATGCTGGCCACCCGGCTGGAACTGCCCCGGCAGAAGGTCAACTACCACCTGAAAGAACTGGAACGGCACGGACTCGTCGAACTCGCCGAGGAACGACGCAAGGGCAACGTCACCGAACGGGTGTACCGCGCCACCGCCGCCTCCTACGTGATCTCCCCCAGCGTCCTGGCCGCCGTGAGCCCCGACCCCTCCCGTTCCCCCGACCAGCTCTCCGCCCGCTGGCTGCTCGCCCTGGGCTCCCGGCTGGTGCAGGAGGTCGGGGCCCTGCTCACCGGCGCCTCCCGCGCCGGGCGCCGGGTCGCCTCCTTCGGCATCGACGCCCAGGTGCGGTTCGCCTCCGCCGCCGACCGGACGGCCTTCGCCGAGGAACTGTCCCTGGCCGTGGCCACCCTGGTCAGCCGCTACCACGACGAGTCCGCCCCCGGGGGCCGCAGCCACCGGGTGGTCGTCGGACTCCACCAGATCCCCTCGGCACCGCAACCCGAGGACGACCGACCGCAACCCGCGGACACCCGACCGCGGCCCACGGACACCCGACCGCGGCCCGAGGCCGACCAGGAGAACCGGACATGACCCACCCCTTCGAGATCGAACTGGAGACGACCCTCCCGGCGAGCCCGGAACAGGTCTGGGAGGCCATCGCCACCGGACCGGGCCTCGACTCCTGGTTCATGGGCCGCAACGAACTCGATCCGCGCGAGGGCGGAACCGCCGGCATGGAGATCGGCGGCCACCGCACGGAGGCGGTGGTCACCGCCCACGAGCCCGGCAAGCGCCTGGCCACCCGCACCGCCACCGCCGAGGACGGCCGGTTCATGGCCTTCGAGTACCTGATCGAGGGCCGGGACGGCGGCAGCACCGTGCTCCGCGTCGTCCACAGCGGCCTGCTCGGCGACGACTGGCAGGACGAGTACGACGCGCTGCGCCGCGGCTGGCCGTTCCACCTGCACACGCTCCGCGAGTACCTCACCCACTTCCCCGGCCGCACCGGCACCCCGGTCTTCGCCGCCGCGCCCGGAGGCGGACGCCCGGACCCGGAGGTCCGCGGCCTGCTCGCCGACGCCCTGTCACTGCCGCTCCCGGTCACCGTGGGTGCCCGGGCCCACGCCGGACCGGCCGGACTGCCCGCACTGGACGGGGAGGTGGTCTGGGCGGACGACGAACGCTTCGAACTCCGCACCGCCGACGGGCTCTACACCTTCCACCACGGCGCGGGGACGGTGCTGATGTTCCACCACCTCTTCGGGCCCGCGACGGACGGGGCCGAAGCCGCCTGGCAGCGATGGCTGGCCTGGCTCCTCGCCTGACCGACGCGCACGCATCGCCCGTCCGACATCCGCAGAGCCACGAGAACCGTAGACCCGCGAGAACCGCAGAGCCACGAGAACCGAGGAACCACCCATGCGTACCCTGATCAGCACCGCCTTCGTCTCGCTCGACGGCGTCGTCGAGGCCCCCGGCGGCGAACCCGGCTACCGGAACTCCGGATGGACCTTCAAGGACGTCGAGTTCGTCCCCGAGGCCTACGAGATCAAGGGACAGGAGCAGGAGGAGGCCACCGCGATGCTGCTGGGCCGGGTCAGCTACCAGGCGTTCAGCCCGGTCTGGCCGGACATGCCGGAGTTCGCCCGCTACAAGACGCTGCCGAAGTACGTCGTCTCCACCACCCTCACCGAGGACGACCTGGTGTCGAACTGGGGCGAGACCACCATCCTGCGCTCGGTCGACCAGGTCGCGGCCCTCAAGGAGACCGAGGGCGGGCCGATCATCCTGCACGGCAGCGCCGCCCTGAACCACAGCCTCTCGGACGCCGGCCTGATCGACCGCTACCACCTGCTCGTCTACCCGCTGCTGCTCGGCGCGGGCAAGCGCCTGTTCAGCGCCACGGACAAGGACGCCCAGAAGCTGGAGCTGGTCGAGCACCAGGTCTACGGCAACGGCCTGCAGAAGCAGATCTTCGACGTCGTGCGCTGACCGGCGTTCCCGGCGTGCGTTCCCGGCGCCCGGGCCTGTTGCGGACCGCTGGGGACACGGATACTCGACCCATGGGACTCCTCGTCTTCGTCACCCTGCCCGGGCTGGTGGTGCTGCTCACCGTGCTGGCCCTGGTCGACCAGTTGCTGCTGCGCGCCGGACGGGCCGGGCTGCTGCCCTGGCGGACCCCGGCGCGACAGGGCCAGATCTCCGCCACCGGCTTCGAGCAGCTGCACGCCAGCTTCTCGGCGGGCAAGCAGCACGAGCTCAAGGAGCGGCAGTCCTCGCTGCTGCAGCGCGACGACGACGAGAACGGCGCACCGCGCAACCCCACCGGGGTGGACCTCGCCCGGGGCACGGCCCGGTGATCCGGCGGGGCTGACCGGGCAGGAGGGCTGACGTCCCGTCACGCTTGAACCGGTCGGTCTTAAACCGGTGGACAGGCTCCCGGCCGTCACCAGACTGATCCCATGACGGCGAACGACGACAAGAACGACCTGCGGATCTACGTCCAGGACGCCCGCGACGCCCTGCTGTGGAAGCTGGACGGCCTCTCCGAGTACGACCTCCGGCGACCGCTCACACCCACCGGCACCAACCTCCTGGGGCTGGTCAAGCACGTCACCGGGGCCGAGGCGCTGTACCTCGGCGAGACCTTCGGGCGCCCCTTCCCCGAACCGACCCCGCTGTGGATCGTCGGCACCGACGAGCCGAACGGCGACCTGTGGGCCCGGGCCGAGGAGAGCACCGAGGAGGTCCTCGGGCGCTACCGCCGGGTCTGGGCGCACTCGGACGCCACCATCGAGGCACTGCCGCTGGACGCCGTCGGCCGGCTCCCGTTCGGCGACCGCCCGCAGCAGACCCTGCACCGGGTACTCGTCCACCTGATCGCCGAGACCCACCGGCACGCCGGCCACGCCGACCTGGTCCGCGAACTCATCGACGGCGCCACCGGCCAGCGGTCCGACGGCGCCAACACGGCCCCCGGCGACGCCTCGTGGTGGCGGGCCCACCACGACCGGGTGGAGCAGGCGGCCCGACGGGCCGGCGGACTCGCTTGAGCCCGGGGGCGGGAGTGGGAGCGGGGACAGGGATGGGGGCGGGGACGGGGGCGGGGGCGGACACGGGGCGGGCGTCAGGACGTCCGTACGGTGCGCGCAGTGCGGGGGCGCCGCCGTCCGGAGCATCGGGCAGTTCCTGCACCAGGGGCGGGAGTTGTGGTGGGACGCCGAGCTGCACTGCCCGTCCTGCGGCCCGCACCTGTGCGAGCACGCGGGCCCGGAGGCGATGCCGACGGACGTCCGGGCGGCGCTGCTGGCCGCCCACGGTCCGGCCCGACTGCGGCTCTCCGGTCCGCCCGACGATCCGCCCGGCGATCCGCTCGGGGATCCGCTCGGGGATCCGGTGGCGGCCCTGCGGGTGCTGCGGGACGGGGCCGGGGTCACGCTCCACGAGGCTCACGAACTGCTCGACGAACTACGGGAGTTCGGGCTGAGTGGGACGGCCGTCGAGATGGCGTGGTGGCAGGTGCAGCTGGCTGAGCGGGGTGTCGCGGCGGAGGTCGAGGAGGGCTTCGGGCGGGCGTACCGCTATGTGGGGCCGCCGGAGTTGTACCCGTCGGGGCCGCGGTCGGCGGAGTTGCGGCCAGCGGGGATGCAGCCGTCGGAATTGCGGCCGTAGGCCCCCGGGAATCCGGGCGGCCGACCCGTACGCGCCGAGGGCGAGTTCGCCGCCTGGACGGGCGGGCGGTGCGGCATCGTCCGGGAGGGGCACCACGTCTGCGTCTTCTGCGACGCGGACCTGCCGGAGCGGTGGAACGTGGACGAGGTGGTGCACCCGTAGGCACCGGCACGAAGGGGTGGGTGCGGACTCGCAGCTTCGAGGGGGCGGACCCGGGGGCCGGCTGCCGGCCGGGGAAACCGCCGTGGCGCTGTCGGGTCGGCCCGCTAGGGTCGGGTGGAACAGGGGGCGGAACGGGGAAGGGCGGGGCACGTGGAGTGTGTGCGGGTGGCCGGGGTGCCGGGTGGCGTGGTGCACGAGGGGAGCCGGGAGTTCCTGGTGCGGGAGGGGCTGCCGGCGGCCGGGGCGTTCCTGGACTTCCGGGTGCTCGGCGGCGGCTCGCTGAAGGCCTTCCCGACCGCCGGCGCGGAGCGGCTCTTCATCCTCGGGGAGACGGACTACTGCACCCCCTTCGCCCCCGTCGGCGACCTGGTGCTGCTGGACGGGACCACCGGCGAGGTGCTCCTCGGCAACGGCGGCCCCCGACGGGACCTGCTGGCCTCCGACCTGCCCGCACTGGCCGCGCTGGTACGGGAGGTGGAGGCCGTGGGCGAAGCGGCCCGGCGCCCGGAGGCGCTGGACGGACGGCGCGGGCCCGCGGTGGTGGCCGAGGTGACGGCCGGTGCCGAGCGGCGGATGCGGGAGATCGATCCCGGGCTGTTCGGGCGCGACGCCACGCCCGCGCACTGGGGTACGGCCCTGCTGGTCCGCGCACTGGGCTGGGGCGCGCTGCCCGGCGGCCCGGGCGGCCCCGCGTACCGGGTCGGCACCGAACTGGTCGCCGAGCTCGCGGCGCTGACCGACGAGGACGGCGGGGCGGGCCGGGTGCACCGGTTCCGGCCGGAGTCGCTGCCCGCCGCGCTCACCCACGAGCCGACCCGCCGACTGCTGACCGAGGTCGGCCTGCCGCTCGGCGGCGCGATGTTCGGGGTGTGCGAGGAGCCGCTGGTCACCATGGCGGAGGCGTACCCCGAGTACTTCGACGGCGAGGAGGAACGCCCGTACCAGCGGGACTACCTCGCGCTCGGGGACTGGCCGTCCGACCTCACCATCGCCCTGGACGGCGCCACCGGGCGGCTGGAACTGCCCGACTGGTACGACGACGGGCAGCCCGAGGCCTACCTCAACCGCGACCTGACCGCCCTGCTCTACGCCCTGTGGACGTACGAGCGGCTGCGCGCCGAGTGGGAGCGCTGGGAGCACGGCCGGGAACGCGGCGGCGAGCATGGCCGCGAGCACGGTGGCGAGCACGGCCGGGGTCGGGACACCTGGGCGGTGTTCGACCCGCAGTCGCTGCTGAGCACCGTGGTGGACCGGCTGGTCGAGGGCGTCGACCCGGAGGCCTTCGCCTCGCCCGGGCGGTCCTGGCGGCTGCTCGCGGAGGACGGGCACCTGGGCGGGCTGCTCGGCTGAACGCCGGGGGACGCTCCTCCCTCGGCCGGCGCCGCCGCGCCGGTACGCTGCCCCGGTGACGAACATCCGTACGGCGGCCGGGCGAAGACGGGTGGTGCTCCTCGGCATCGGCGCCGGCCTCTCCCTCACCTCGGCGGGCGCGCTGTACGCCCTGCTGTACGTGCGGTCGCTGGACTACGGGGAGCGCTGCGAGCGCGGCCTGGTATCGGGCGGCGGTCGGCTGCTGGAGACGGGCGCCTCCTGGCTCCCGCCGGACGCCTGGTGCCGGTTCGAGGACCGGAGCCTGTCCACCACGCCGTTCTGGGCGCTGCTGCTGTTCTACGCGTTGCTGACCGTGGTGGTCTGGTCGGTCATCGCGCTGGTGCACACCGTCCGTCCGCGTCCGGACCCGGGGCTGGACTGGCAGCCGAGGCACGGTACCGGGCCGGGCTGGTAGGCGCGCAGGTGGTTGTGGCGGCGGCGCCGGTGGGGGCGGTGCCGGTGGGGGCGGTGCGGGTGGGGGCGGTGCGGGTGGCGGCCGTACCGGTGGCGGTGCTGGTGGCCGTGCTCACCGGTGCTGCGGGCGGTCGGCGGCGGGTGCGCAGCGGGGACAGGTAGACCGGCAGGAAGGCCGTCGCGAGGACGGCCCCGCCGAGCCAGAGCGTGGTGCGCAGGCCGAGGAGTTCGCCGAGCAGCCCGGAGAGCGCGGAGCCGATCGCGAGCGCGCCGAAGAGCAGGAAACGGAAAGTGGCGTTCATCCGGCCGAGCAGGTGGTCCGAGGTCATCCGCTGACGCAGGCTCACCCCGAGCACGTTGTCCATGCCGGTCTTGAGCGAGACCAGTAGCCAGCCCGCCCCGGCCAGGAACAGCCACGGCCCGCCGACGATCATCGGCACCAGCAGTCCGGCGGGCGCCAGGCACAGACCCGCCAGGGCGAGGGTGCGACCGTCACCGAACCGGGCCGAGACCGGGCGGGCGCAGCGCGAACCGAGCAGGATGCCGACCCCGCCGACCGCCCAGAACAGGCCCAACGCCCAGGCCGGGAGGTTCAGTTCACGGACGAACAGCACCGGAAGCAGGGTGTTGACCAGTTGCGAGCCGAGGTTGTTGAGGGAGGCGGTGGCGGCCAGGGCCCGCAGCTCCGGGTTGCCGAGGACGTGCCTCAGGCCCTCGGCGATCTGCGCGCCGAGGCCGGGGACGGGGACGGGGACGACGGGGCGGGTGGCGGTGTCGGGGTGGGCGGCCGTGGGGACGTCATCGGCGGGGATGTCGGCGGCGGGGACGTCATCGGCGGGGGTGCGGCGCAGCGCGGTGAGGCGCAGGGCGGAGCCGAGGTGGCTGAGCGCGGTCACCGCGATCGCCAGTGGCGCGGTGAGCAACTGGACCAGCATCCCGCCCGCACCGCGTCCGGCGACGTTGCCGACCGCCATCAGCCCGACCACAGCGGAGTTCGCGTCCACCAGATGCTCCCGGCCGACCAGCCCGGGTAGCACGCTCTGCGAGCCGACGTCGAAGAAGACCGTGGCACCGCCGGTGAGCAGCGCGACCGCGTACAGCTGCCCGAGGGTGAACCCGCCGAGCCACCAGGCCAGCGGGACGGAGGCGTAGAGCGCGGCCTTCACCAGGTCGGCCACGATCAGGACGCGGCGGTGGTGCATCCGGTCGACCCAGGCGCCGGCGGGCAGCCCGATCAGCAGGAAGGCGAGGGTGCTCAGGGTGGCGAGCAGACCGGCCTGACCGGGGCCCGCGCCGAGGGCCTCGACGGCGACCAGGGGGACGGCGACGTAGCCGACGTTGGTGCCGAGTTGGGTGAGAGCGGTGGCGGTGAAGAGGGTGCGGAAGTCGGGGATCCGACAGAGGGAGTCGGGGCGCATGGTCCGTTCAGTCACGTGCGAGGTCCGGGAGGACGGGGGCGGGGTCCGGGAGGACGGGGGCGGGGGCGGAGGCCGGGGCGGGGGCGGGCTTCGGCCGGTGCTTCACGAGGAACACCCCGGCCAGGACGACGGCCATCCCGGCCACCGCCCGTGCGGTCAGCTGCTCACCGAGGAACAGGGCGCCGAGCGCGGTGGACACGACCGGCAGCAGGTAGCCGACGGTGGCGGCACCGGTCGGGCCCTCGGTGGCGATCAGGCGGTAGTTGAGGTGGAAGGTCAGCCCGGTGCAGGCGATGCCGAGGACGGTGACGGCGGCCAGGCCGAGCGGATCGGCGCCGGCGAGCGGGTTCAGCGGGCCGACCGTGGGCAGGGCGATCGCGCTCAGCCCGGCGGCGGCGGAGAGCTGGGCGGCGGAGAGGGCGAGCGGGGCGGTGTCCGTCCCGGCGAATGCCCGGGCCATGTAGGCGAAAGCGATGGCGTAACTCGCCGCCGCGCCGAGCAGGGTGAGCGCCCCGGGGATGCTGATGCCCCCGCCGGCGCCGCCGCCGATCCCGTCACCGATTCCGCCGCCGTCGCGCCACGGGGCGAGGATCAGCAGCACGCCGGCGAAGCCGAGCAGCAGACCGACCAGGCGCAGTGGGCCCCGGGCCCGCTCGGTCCCGAAGGCGAAGCCGATCAGCAGCGACCAGAGCGGGGTGGTCGCGTGCAGCACCCCGGCCAGGCCGGAGCCGACGCTGCGTTCGCCGTAGGCAGTCAGCAGGAACGGCAGGGCGTTGCAGAAGAACGCGGCCACGGCGAGCCGCCGCCAGAGCGCGCCGCCGCGTGGCAGACGTTGCCCGGCGGAGCGGGCGAGCAACAGCAGGACGGCGGCGCCGAGGGCGGCGCGCAGCACGGTGATCTGCACCGGGGTGAGCCCGTGCTGCAGCGCGATCCTGATCCAGAGGAAGCCTGAGCCCCAGAGCAGGGCGAGGACGGCCATCCGCAGCACGGTCCAGCTCCTTGTCGATGGTGGTGTCGGTCGGGTTTCGGGGTGCCCGATGACGGTCGCGCGCGGTGATCACTTAGCACAAGCGAAAAGTTCTGAACCACCTTTAAGCTGCGCTGCATGATTGCCTCACTCGACGTCCGCCGGATGCAGGTGCTGCGCGCCGTGGTCGACCACGGCTCGGTGAGCGCGGCCGCCGGCGCACTCGGCTACACCCCGTCCGCCGTCAGCCAGCAGGTGGCGACGCTGGAGCGGGAGACCGGGACGGCGCTGCTGGAACGGATCGGGCGCGGCGTGCGACCGACCGCCGCCGGACTGCTGCTCGCCGGGCACGCGGCAGCCATCGACCGGCAGGTCGCCGAGGCGGGCGCGGCACTGGCCGACCTGCGGGCCGGACGGACCGGCTGCCTGACCGTCCGGTACTTCACCACGGCCGGTTCCGCCCTGGTGGCACCCGCGTTGGCCGTCTTCCGCCGCGAGTACCCGGGCGTTCGGCTCGACCTGGGCCTGACCGACCCCGTCGACCCGCTCATCGAGGTGCGGGACGGCCGGGCCGACCTCGCGGTGGTGTTCCGGGCCGAGGACGCCCCGACCGGGCTGCGGTTGGTGCACTTGCAGGACGATCCGTACCGCGCCGTACTGCCCCGGGGCCACCGGCTGGCCGGGCGGCGCGTGCTGGACCTGTCCGAGCTGGCGGAGGAGCCCTGGGTCGGCGCCGAGCCGCCCGGCCCCTGTCGGAGCCTGGTGGAGGACGCCTGCGACGCGGCCGGATTCCGTCCGGCACTCGCGGTGGACGGCGCGGACTACGTCACCGCGCAGGGCTTCGTCGCGGCGGGGCTGGGAGTGTCGCTGCTTCCGGAACTGGGCCTGACGCAGCGCCACCCGGGCGTCACGGTCTGCCGGGTGCGCGGCCCGGAGCCGGTACGGACCCTGCACGCCGCCGTACGGGAGGGTGCCTGGGGGCAGCCGGTGCTCGGGGCGCTGGTGGCAGCACTCCGATCGGTGGCAGCTCCCGCGTCGGCGGTGCGGACGGTGTAGGTGGCGGGGGGTGGGTTGTCGGCGGAGTGGGCGACGGAGGCGGTGCGGGCGATCACCGCCCGCGCGGCGCAGGCGGTGATCGCGCGCGCGGCGCACGCGGTGATCGGGCTGCAGCGGTCGGACTTGAAGTTGCCGCAGCGGCAGCTCCTACGGTCGTGACCGGGGCCGGAGGAACCGGCCCCGGTCCGAGCGGACGTGCACGGTGACGGAACGGGGCGACAGCCCCGCAGGAGAGGAGACGGCGATGGCCTGGCCGATCGCGGAAGTCGCCCGGATGTCGGGCGTGACGGCCCGCACCTTGCGGCACTACGCCGAGATCGGGCTGCTGCCCCCGGCCTGGATCGGCTCCAACGGCCACCGCTACTACGAGGAGCGGCAGTTGCTGAAGCTGCAGCAGATCCTCGTGCTGCGGGCACTGGGCGTGGGGCTGACCGAGATCTCCCGGATCGTCGGCGCCCAGGTCGACGAACTGGAGGCCCTGCGGGGCCACCACCGCCGACTGGTCGCCGAGCGCGACCGGCTCGACACCCTGGCCGCCACCGTCTCGCGCACGATCGCCGACCTGGAACGCTCCCGGAAGGACGGCACACCCATGACCAGCATCAACCGGCCCGAGAACCTGTTCGACGGCATCCAGCCCGCCGACATCGAGAGCAGCCTGCGGGACTTCCCCGAGCACATCGAGGCCACCCGGCTCGCGACCGCCGGGATGACCCCGGCGGAGATCGAAGCCGGCCAGCGCGAGCGGACCGCGCGGATGGTCCGCCTGGCGGAACTGATGGCCGCCGGCCACCCGGCCGAGGGCGAGCGCACGCAGCAGATGGTCGCTGAGGACTACCGAGTGCTCATCGGTCTGCGGACCGGTGTTCCGCTGGACGAGTACCTCGCCCTCGCCCGCTCGTGCACGGAGAACGAGCAGTGGAGCGCCGCGTACGAGGCCATCGCTCCCGGGCTGGCCGCCTACCAGCGCGCCGCCATGGAGGCGTACGCGGCGGCTCGGCTCTCCTGAGCCGAGGCACCGGGCTCGGACCGGCGGCCCGACCCCGCCCGGTGGGGCGGGGGCGGCTCGGCGGAGCCGCCCCCATCGGGCAGTCCGCACAGCAGTCCGCACGGCAGCCCCCGCCCCCCGGTGGCCGTCCCGGTCCGGGTCGGCCACCCCGGTCCTGGTCGGCCACCCCGCCGGAAGTCGCCCCGGGGGCGCCCCGGCGTCACTCCGTCCGCAGGGCCGTGACCGTCCGGGTGCGGGCGGCCCAGGTCGCGGGCAGGAGGGCGCCGAGCAGGGCCAACGCCACCCCGCCGCATATCAGCGGCCCCACCACCGACGGGGCGAACACCGTGAGGTCCGCGTCCGGCACCCCGATGCCGGCGGCGCGGGCCATCGCCGGCATCACCAGGTGGTGCACCCCGATCCCGATCGGGACCCCGATCAGCCCGGCCACCAGCCCGCTGCCGCAGACGGAGGTGAGCACCATGCCGACGGTCTGCCGGGGCGACATCCCGAGGGCCTTGAACACCCCCAGGTCGTGCACCCGTTCCCGGGTGTCCAGCAGCACGGTGTTGAGCACCCCGAGCCCCGCGACCACCGCGAGCAGCAGGGTGAGCGTGCCCGCCAGGGTGTTCATCGCCAGCACCACGATGTTGAGGCGGCCCTCACCGGGGTCGGCGCTCAGCCCCATCGGCTTCACCACTGCGTCCAGTCCGTCGGCGTAGGACGGCGCGTCGGTGCCCGAGGTGAGGTCGATGTGGAAGGAGACCGCTTCGGCGTGGATCGCGCCGCCGAGTGGCTCCAGCGAGGCGCGGTCCGCGAACACCACGTCCTGGGTGGTCATGACCTCCCCGGTGATCTTCGCCGGGGTGGTGCGCCCGTGGTCGGTGAGGGTGACGGTGTCACCGACCTTCTTCTGGTTGGCCCGCAGGAAGGCGGCGCTGACCACCGTCTCGCCGGGGCCGTGGAACCAGTGGCCCGTGACCAGTTGGAAGCCGCTCCAGGAGGCGTCGCCGGTGAAGGCGACCAGTTCGTAGCGATCGGTGGCCCCGGCCACCGTGGCCACGGCGGGCACGCTGCTGTACCAGGCCCTGGTCCCGGGACGGGATTCGATCGCCTTCACCACGGCTGCCTCGTCCACGTGGTCGACCGGGGCGGAGCCGTCGACCGGGACCTGGACCAGGACCTTGCCCGCGCTGTCCGCCGCCAGGCCGTCCTGGATCGATCCCAGGGAGAGCGTCAGCCCGACGCAGAGGGTGACCCCGGCCGTGCCGAGCACCACCGCGGCGGCGGTGGTCGCCGAGCGGCCCGGCCGGTTCAGCGGGGACGCCAGCCCGAGGCTGAGCGCTCGCGGCCCCGGAAGCCGGCCGATCAGGTCCTGCGCCGCGGACAGAAGGCCCGCCGGACCGGCCCGACCCGTCGTGCCCCTGGCCGCCGCCCGCTTGGTGCCGGGCGCCGTCCGGCCGACCGCGAGCGCCTCGACCGTGCGCAGCCGTCCGGCCCTCAGCGCCGGCACCAGCGCGGTGCCGACCACTGCGGCCAGGGCCGCGCCCGCGACCACCACGTCCACCCAGACCGGGATGCCGAGCAGACCGCCGCGCAGGGCCTTGCGGGCCACTCCCAGCACCGGTACGGACAGCAGGTTTCCCCCGAGCACGCCGAGTGCGGTGCCGACCCCGGCGGGGATCAGCGCCTGGCCGACGTAGGCGCGCGCCACCTGGGCCGGGGTGAAGCCCAGGGCCTTGAGGATGCCGATCCGCCGGGTGGCGGCGCTCACGGCGCCGCTGACCACCACGCCGATGATCAGCACCGACATGGCCAGGCCGAGCACTCCGAAGGCCGTGACGAACGGGACGAAGGTCGACGCCGTCCGGTTGGCCTCCTCCCGGGCGGGCCGGTAGGTGGTCGCCTTGGTGAGCGCACCGCTCGGCACCGCGGCGGCGATCGCCGCGTGGTCGGCGTCCACCTCGGCGTCACTGCCCGCGTGGGCGAAGCGGTAGAGGTACTGGGCGGCGGGCGTCGTGCCGGGCGCCGTCAGCCCCGCCACCTGCTCGGGGGCGACCCAGCCGTCCGCGCTCCAGGAGACCGAGTCGGCCAGGCCGACGACCTTGAGCGTCGGGCGCCCGGGCAGGTCGGGGAACTGCGCGGTGTCGCCCACCGACAGCGGGGAGCGCCCGTTCAGGAACACCACCTCGCCGGGGCCCGCGATCCAGCGGCCCCTGGTGACCCGCAGGTCGTCCATCGGGCCGTCCTGGGCCCGGCCGACCAGCGTCATCGGCGGCAGCAGGCTGCCGGCCGGCGGGATCCTGCTGTCCTGGCCGGCCCGCGGCTGGAGGGTGACCGCCGGGTAGGGGCCGGCCGAGGCCGTCACCCCGGGCACGTGCGCGGCCGCGGCGAGTTGGGCGGGGCTCGCCTTCGTCGGGTCGTACAGCACGTTGAGGTGGGCGCCGTGCTGGTCGGCGAAGGCGCGCTCGTACGGGCCCTGGGCGGCGACCACCAGCCCGAGGGCGAGGATGCACGCCGTCACGGACATCATCGTGGTGAGCACCATGACCAGGGTCTGCACCCGCTTGCGGCCCACCCCCGCCCGGACCACCTTGCCCATCACACTCATGCGCCCACCCCGCTCCGGTCGCCGGGGAGCGACGCGGCGGCCGTGTCCCTGACCAGGCGGCCGTCGAGCAGCTCGATCGTCCGGTCGGCGCAGGCCTCGGCGAGCGCGGTGTCATGGGTGACCAGCAGGATCGTCTGGCCCTCGGCGTTGAGCCCGCGGAGCAGCTCGCGGACGTCGGCGGCGGAGGCGGTGTCCAGCGCCCCGGTCGGCTCGTCGGCCAGCAGCAGCGGCGGACGGTTCATCAGCGCCCGGGCCACCGCGACGCGCTGGCGCTCGCCGCCGGAGAGCCGGCCCGGGAAGGCCTTGGCGTGCCGGGCCACCCCGAGCCGCTCCAGCAGCTCCCCCGCCCGGGCCCGGGCCGCCTCCCGCCGCATCCCGGCGAGTTGGGCCGGGAGCAGCACGTTGTCCTCGACGTTCAGGTCGTCCAGCAGGTTGAAGAACTGGAACACCATGCCGATCCTGGTCCGCCGGTACTCGGCGAGCGCGGCCTCGCCGAGTTCGTGGACGGCCACGCCGTCCACCTCGACGCCGCCCTCGCTCGGACGGTCGAGGCCGGCGACCAGGTTCAGCAGGGTGGACTTGCCGCTGCCCGAGCGGCCGAGCACGGCCACCGCCTCGCCGGCCCGCACCTCGAGGTCGAGCCCGGCCAGGGCGGGACGGGCTGCGTCGGATCGCTCGTACGTCTTGCTGACGCCGCGGATCCTGATGATCGGCGCGTTCACGGGCCCTCCACGGTTCGGGGTCCGGCTCCGGGAGGCCCGGGACCGGCTGACGGAACATCACGCTACGAAGCCGCGACCGGGCCCGGACAGCCGTCTGGGCGGCCTCCTGGGGGTGTATCCAGATACACCCCGAACTGGGTGTTCAGGCCTAGAGCGCCGGACGATCACGCCGGGCAGACTGACTCCGCGGAAGATCGGGACGGACGCCCACCGAGGGCTCCGGAACACAGACTTCGGGCCCCGCGGGGCCCGGGACGGAAAGGGGGCCGACATGGGGGTGGGAGTGATCACCGGGGTGGCTCGACGGCTGGGCCGGGCCTGCGCGGACGGTGTGCGCGCCTGGTACGTGGCGACGATGGCCGTGACGGGGCTGATCTCGCTGCTGGCCGGGCCGATCGTGCTGGGTTCCGCGCTGTTCGGCCCGGACGAGTCCGGGCACTTCGGGCCGGGCGGGCCGCTGATCCTGACGGTGCCACTGGGGCCGGTCGCCCTCTGGGCGCTCTGCTGGGCCACCGGCGGCTCCGGCCGGGCGGTGGGGGCCGTGCTGTTCGCCCCGGGCGCGCTCGCGGTGACGGCGACCCACCTGTACGGCGGCGCCGCGCCCGGCGGCCGGTCCGTCTCGCTCTGGCTGGCACCGTCGCTGCTGGTGCTCGGGCTGTTCGGCGCGCGCTGGATCGCCACCGAGAGCCGACGCGTCGTCGAGCGGTGGAGCGGGCGGCCGGTCCCGGCGCCGTACCACCGCCCGGTCGGCGACGCCGGCGCCTGGCAACGGCTGCGGGCCGGCGGCTGGTTGGCCGACCCGGCGACCTGGCGGGACCTCGCCTGGACGCTCCTCACCGGATCCGCCGTACTGCTGACGGCCGCGGTCGTGGTGCTGACACCGCTCGCGATGGAGGTCTTCGGCCGGAACGGGCTGCTGTTCCCGCTGATGATCGTCTACGGCATGGGCCTCTGGGTGGCCCCGTTCGCCCTCCTGTGGGCCGCACCGCCCGTCCTGAGGGTGCACGAGAGGGCGGCCAGGTCCCTGCTCGGGCCCTCCCGGCAGACCGAACTCGCCCGCCAGGTCAGCCATCTGGCGCGCACCAGGGCGGACACCATCGACGCCGGGGCGGCCGAGCTGCGCCGGATCGAGCGGGACCTCCACGACGGGGCGCAGGCCCGGCTGGTGGCGCTGGGCATGCTGCTGACCGTCGCCGAGCAGGTGAAGCACGACCCGGACGCCCTCGGGCCGCTGCTCGCCGAGGCGCGGACGTCCTCGGTCAAGGCGCTCAGCGAGCTACGGGACTTGGTCCGGGGCATCCATCCCCCGGTCCTGGCCGACCGAGGCCTGGCCGACGCGGTGGAGGCCACCGCGCTGGACCTGCCCCTTCCGGTCACCTTCACCGGCGGGCTGCCCGGCCGGGCGCCGGCCCCGGTGGAGTCGGCCGCCTACTTCGCAGTGAGCGAACTGCTGGCCAACGCGGTGAAACACGCCGGGGCCTCGCACTTGTGGATCGAGATAGGGCACAGTGACGGGCTGCTGCGGATATCGGTCACCGACGACGGGCGCGGAGGCGCGGACCCGTCCCAGGGCACCGGCCTCAGTGGAACCGAACGCCGACTGGCCGCCTTCGACGGGGTACTCGCGATCAGCAGTCCGTCCGGCGGACCGACCATCGTGAACCTGGAGATCCCGTGCGCGTTGTCATCGCCGAAGACCTCTTCCTCCTCCGGGACGGGCTGACCCGGTTGCTGGAGGCCAACGGCATGAAGGTCACCGCGGCGGTCGAGAACGGCGAGCAGCTGCTCGCCGCGATCGCCGCCGACCGGCCCGACATCGCCGTGGTCGACGTGCGGCTGCCGCCGAGCTTCACGGACGAAGGGCTGCGCGCGGCACTCGCGGCCCGGCAGGCCCACCCGGGACTCCCCGTACTGGTGCTCTCACAGTTCGTGGAGCAGCTCTACGCCCGTGAGCTGCTGGCCGGCAGCTCCGGCGGGATCGGCTACCTGCTCAAGGACCGCGTGCTGGACGGTGCCCAGTTCCTCGACGCTGTCCGCCGGGTCTCCCAGGGCGGTACGGCCATGGACCCGGAGGTGATCACCCGACTGCTCACCCACAACTCCTCGGCCGGCCCGGTCTCCACCCTCTCCCCGCGCGAGCGGCAGGTGCTGGCGCTGATGGCCGAGGGCCGCTCCAACGCGGCGATCGCCCAGCAGCTGGTGATCACCGAGCGGGCGGTCGCCAAGCACACCGCGTCGATCTTCGTCCGTCTCGACCTCCAGCCCTCCGACGACGACAACCGCCGGGTCCTGGCCGTCCTGGCCTACCTCAACAACTCCTGAGGGCCTCGACGTCCCCGGAAGGAGACGTCCCCGGAAGGACTGGAGCACGAGGGAGGAGGCAAGGACGGGAGGCAGCGGGACCAAGCAGGCAGGAAGGGAAGCAACTGTGATTGATTGAGCACGGACAAGTGAGGGGTGCCCCTCCGCGCCAGGGGGCTCGCCCTCCACCGAACGGGTCATCTACCCTGGTGAGGTGCTCATCCTTGTTCGCCGCCGCCACGTGGACCTGCTCCGCGTGACGACCATGTCCTGTCGACGCTCCGGCTGAACCTCGCGCCACCCACCCTCACGGCAGCCCCGACGCGGCCGCCACCACCTCCCGGCTACCCGGAGCACCCGCCGCACCAGGCGCGGCTCCGGCCTTCCCTGGTCGACCACCGGGACCAGCCGGGACGAGACCAGCGGATGTCACACATGACGCAGCAGTACACGCCCATATCCGGTACCGGCTCCACCCCGGAGGCGCACCCCGAGGCCCTCCCGGTGATCGACCTCTCGCTCGCCGACGGCAGCCCCGAGGACCGCCGCCGCCTGCACGACGAGCTCCGCGCCGCCGCCACCGGCGTCGGCTTCTTCCAGCTCGTCGGCCACGGCATCACCCCGGAGGAGACGGCCGCGCTCACCGGAGCCATGCGCGCCTTCTTCGCCCTCCCCGAGGCCGACCGGCTCTCCGTGAGCAACCTCAACTCCCCCCACTACCGCGGCTACACCCGCACCGGCGACGAGCGCACCGGCGGCAGCCAGGACTGGCGCGACCAGCTGGACATCGGCGCCGAGCTGCCCCCGCACACCCCCGGAAGCGGCGAGCCCCCGTACTGGTGGCTGGAGGGCCCCAACCAGTGGCCGGCCGCGCTGCCTGAGCTGCGCACCGCCGCGCTCGGCTGGATCGACCACCTCGGCGCGGTCGCCCGCCGCCTGCTGCACGAGCTCCTCGCCTCGATCGGCGCCCGCCCCGACTTCTACGACGACGCCTTCGCGGGCCACCCCCACCTGCGGCTCAAACTGGTCCGCTACCCGGGCACCGCACCGGACGGCGCCGGCCAAGGCGTCGGCGCCCACAAGGACTACGGGTTCATTACCCTGCTCCTGCAGGACACCGTCGGCGGCCTCCAGGTGGAGCGCCCGGACGGCACCTTCCTGAACGTCCCGCCGCTCGACGGCGCCTTCGTGGTCAACCTCGGCGAGCTGCTGGAGGTGGCCACCGACGGCTACCTCAAGGCGACCAGCCACCGCGTGGTCAGCCCGGCCGGAGCCCGCGAGCGCTACTCCGTCCCCTTCTTCTACAACCCCCGCCTCGACGCCCACGTCGAGCCGCTCGACTTCCCCCTCGCCCACCACGCCCCCGGCGCCACCGAGGACCCGGCCAACCCCCTCTTCGCCGACTTCGGCTTCAACGAGTGGAAGGGCTACACCCGGGCCCACCCCGAGGTCACCCGCCGCCACCACGCCGCCCTCGCCTGACCCGCCACCTGCGAGGGACCCACCGCCTGCGAGGACCCACCTCCCGCGCGGGACCCACAGGCGACCCGAAACCGGCGCCCGCCCCGACACCGGGGCCGGCGCCGGTTCGCCGTCTCCGGGTCGCGACTCCCGGACCGCCGTCCCCGGACCGCCGTCCCCGTTTCGCCGTCCCCGGGCCGCCCACCCCGTCCGATGGACCTGATCGCACCGCACTGTCACACTGCAGCTGTCACAGCAGGAGTGTGCCAGCGCGGGAGGCAGCAGATGGGGGAGCACGGCGCCGGGGTGGGCGAGGTGCGGCTGACGGTGGACGAGTTGGCGGCGCGGGCCGGGGTGACGGTGCGGACGGTGCGGTTCTACGGGACGAAGGGGCTGCTCCCGCCGCCGGAACTGGGCCCGCGGCGGGTGGGGCTGTACGGGGCCGCGCACCTGGACCGGCTGGGGCTGATCGAGGAGTTGCAGCGGCAGGGGCTGACCCTGGCCGCGATCGAGCGCTACCTGGCCCGGCTGCCGGAGGACAGCACCCCGCTGGGCCTGGCCATCCACCGGGCGCTGGTGGCGTCCTGGACGCCGGAGACCGCCGAGGAGGTGGGCCGCGCCCAGTTGGAGCGGCGGGCCGGTCGGGGGTTGTCGGAGGAGCAGGTGGAACGCCTGGTCGCGATGGGGGCGCTGGAGCGCACCGCCGACCCGGAGGTGTTCCGGACGGATCCGGGCCTGCTGCCGCTGGGCGTGCGGATCCTGGACGTGCCGATCCCGCTGGAGACGCTGCTGGCCGCCCGGGCGGTGGTGGTGGAGCACAGCCGGGCGACCGCGCGGGAGTTGCAGCGGCTGTTCCGGGAGACGGTCTGGAAGCCGTACCGGGAGAGCGAGCCGGATCCGGCGGAGCTGGCCCGGATGAAGGAGCTGACCGACCACATCCAGCCGATGGTGGCGCAGGCGCTGGTCACCGCGTTCCAACGCTTCCTGCGCGAGGAGTTGGGCGACGAGCTGGGCGAGGAGCCGATCGAGAAGTCGGGCGAGGAGTCGGGCGGGGAAACCGGCAACTAGCAGGAGCCGGGTGGGGCCGTGCCCTCGCGCGCACGCCCCCACCCGGCCCACCCACCCTGCCCCGGGCAGTCAGTGAGGATCAGTCGGTGACGATCAGTCGGTGACGATCAGTCGGTGAAGGTCCGCCCCTCCGCCGCGATCCGCTCCAGCAGGGCCGGCGGCGCGAACCGCTCGCCGTAGGCGGCGGCGAGCTCGCGGGCGCGGGCCGCGAAGCCGGCCGGGCCGCCCGGGTAGCCGTTGATGTACTGGAAGACGCCGCCCGTCCAGGCCGGGAAGCCGATGCCCAGGATGGAGCCCACGTTGGCGTCGGGGACCGAGGTGAGCACGCCCTCCTCCAGGCAGCGCACCGAGTCGATCGCCTCGCTGAACAGCATCCGCTCCTTGAGGTCCTCGAACGGGACCTCCGCGGGGTCGACCGGTCCGGCGCCACCGGCGAAGTGCTCCAGCAGCCCCGGCCAGAGCCGGCCACGCTTGCCGTCCGCGCCGTACTCGTAGAAGCCCGCGCCGCCGCTGCGCCCGGGGCGGCCGAACTCGTCGACCATCCGGTCCACCACCGCGTCCGCCGGGTGCGGGGTCCAGGTGCCGCCGGCGGCCTCGACCGCGCGCCGGTACTCGTCGCGGATCTTGCGCGGCAGGGTGAGGGTGAGCTCGTCCATCAGGGAGAGCACCTTGGCGGGGTAGCCGGCCTGGGCGGCGGCCTGCTCGACGGAGGCCGGGTGGATGCCCTCGCCGACCATGGCGACGCCCTCGTTGAGGAACTGGCCGATCACCCGCGAGGTGAAGAAGCCCCGGGAGTCGTTGACCACGATCGGGGTCCTGTCGATCTGCCGGACCAGGTCGAAGGCGCGGGCGAGCGCCTCGTCGCCGGTCTGCGGGCCCCGGATGATCTCGACCAGGCGCATCTTGTCGACCGGCGAGAAGAAGTGCAGGCCGATGAAGTCGCCGGTGCGCCGGACGCCTTCGGCGAGCACACCGATCGGCAGGGTGGAGGTGTTGGAGCAGAGCAGCGCGTCGGGGGCGACCACGCCCTCGATCTCCTGGAACACCTTGTGCTTGAGCTCGGTGTTCTCGAAGACGGCCTCGATCACCGCGTCGCAGCCGGCCAGGTCGGCGGCGGTGCCGGTGGGGGTGATCCGGGCCAGCAGCTCGTCGCGCTTCGCCTCGGTGGAGCGGCCGCGGGCGATCGCCTTGTTCAGCAGGCCCTCGGAGTAGGCCTTTCCGCGCTCGGCGGCCTCGGTGCTGACGTCCTTGAGCACGACCTCGATGCCGGCCTTGGCGCAGGCGTAGGCGATGCCGGCGCCCATCATCCCGGCGCCGAGCACCGCGACCTTGCGGACCAGCTGCTTCTCGACGTCCTTGGGCCGCCCCGCGCCGGAGTTGACCGCCTGCATGTCGAAGAACAGTGCCTGGATCATGTTCTTGCTGGTCTGCCCGCAGGCCAGCTCGGTGAAGTAGCGGGCCTCGATCACCATCGCGGTGTCGACGTCGACCTGGCTGCTCTCCACCGCGGTGGCCAGCACGTTGCGCGGGGCCGGGTAGGGCGCGCCGTTGAGCTGCTTGCGCAGGTTGGCCGGGAAGGCGGGCAGGTTGGCGGCGAAGGCGGGGGTCGCGGGGGTGCCGCCGGGAATCTTGTAGCCCTTGACGTCCCAGGGCTGGACGGCGGTCGGGTTGGCCTCGATCCACGCCTTCGCCCGGGCCGTCAACTCCTCCGGGGTGTCGACCAGTTCGTGCACCAGTCCGTGCTCCAGCGCCTGCGCCGGGCGGTACTGGCGGCCCTGCAGCAGGAACTTCAGCAGGGCGTCGGTGATGCCGAACAGCCGCACCGTGCGGACCACGCCGCCGCCGCCCGGGAGCAGGCCGAGGGTGACCTCGGGCAGGCCGATCCGGCTGGCGGGGGTGTCCAGCGCGATCCGGTGGTGGCAGGCGAGGGCGATCTCCAGACCGCCGCCGAGGGCGCTGCCGTTGACGGCGGCGACGACCGGCTTGCCGAGGGTCTCCAGCTTGCGCAGCGAGCGCTTGATCCGCATGGACTTCTCGAAGACGGCCTCGGCGTCCTCGGGGCGGGCGGCGGACAGCATCCGCAGGTCTCCCCCGGCGAAGAAGGTCTTCTTGCCGGAGGTGACCACCACGCCGCGCAACGCGTCGCCGAGGCCGGCCAGCCGTTCGACGGTGGCCTCGAAGTCGGCCGTGAAGGCCTCGTTCATGGTGTTGACGGACTGGGTGGGGTCGTCGAGGACGAGGGTGACCACGCCGTCCCGGTCCTGCTCCCAGCGGATGGTGGTGGTGTCGCTCATGGGTTCAAGGTCTCCAGGTCTACCGGGGGGAGAGGGGGATCAGACGCGCTCGACGATGGTGGCGACGCCCATGCCGCCGCCCACGCACAGGGTGATCAGGCCGTAGCGCAGGTCGCGCCGCTCCAGCTCGTCGACGACGGTGCCGAGCAGCATCGCGCCGGTCGCGCCGAGCGGGTGGCCGAGCGCGATCGCGCCGCCGTTGACGTTCACCTGGTCCGGCCGGAAGCCGAGTTCGCCGATGAAGCGCAGGGCGACCGCCGCGAAGGCCTCGTTGATCTCGACCAGGTCGATGTCGGCGGCGGTGAGCCCGGCCTTGGCGAGGGCCTTGCGGGTGGCCGGGGCGGGGCCGGTCAGCATGATGGTCGGCTCGGAGCCGGACACCGCCGCGGAGACGATCCGGGCGCGCGGGCGCAGCCCGTACCGCTCGCCGACCTCGCGGTTGCCGATCGCGACGAGGGCGGCGCCGTCCACGATGCCGGAGGAGTTGCCCGCGTGGTGGACGTGGTCGATGGCCTCCACCCAGTGGTACTTCTGCAGGGCGACGGCGTCGAAGCCGCCGGCCTCGCCGATCGCGGCGAAGGAGGGCTTGAGGCCGGCCAGGGTCTCGACGGTGGTGCCGGGGCGGATGAACTCGTCGCGCTCCAGCACGACCAGGCCGTTGCGGTCGCGCACCGGGACCACCGAGCGGTCGAACAGGCCGTCCGCCTGCGCCTTGGCGGCGCGCGCCTGGGACTCGGCGGCGAAGGCGTCCACGTCGGTGCGGGAGAAGCCCCCGATGGTGGCGATGAGGTCGGCGCCGATGCCCTGCGGGGCGAAGTTGGTCTCGTACGAGGTCATCGGGTCGGCGAACCAGGCGCCGCCGTCCGAGGCCATCTTGACCCGGGACATCGACTCCACGCCGCCGGCCAGGATCAGGTCCTCCCAGCCCGAACGGACCTTGGCGGCGGCCAGGTTGACGGCTTCCAGGCCCGAGGCGCAGAAGCGGTTCTCCTGGACGCCGGCCACCGTGTCGGGCAGGCCGGCCGCGATGGCGGCGATCCGGGCGATGTCGGAGCCCTGGTCGCCGATCGGGCTGACCACGCCGAGCACGATGTCGTCGATCGCCGCCGGGTCCAGCTCGGGGTAGCGGCGGCGGATCTCGTGGATCAGGCCGACGACCAGGTCGATCGGCTTGGTGCCGTGCAGCGAGCCGGTGGCCTTGCCGCGGCCGCGCGGGGTGCGGATCGCGTCGTAGACGTACGCTTCGGTGGTCACGATGGGGATGCCTTTCGGGGCGGGGCCGGGCGGAGCGGGGTGGGCGGGGCGGAGCGGGGTCGGCCGGACGGAACGGGGTTGGCCGGGCGGAACGGGGTTGGCCGGGCGGAGCGGGGTCGGCGGAGGGGTCAGCCGAGGATGGAGCGGCCGACGATCTCCTTCATGATCTCGGTGGTGCCGCCGTAGATCGTCTGGATGCGGCCGTCGGTGAACGCCCGGGCGACCGGGAACTCGCTCATGTACCCGTAGCCGCCGTGGAGTTGGAGGCAGCGGTCGGCCGTGCGCTTCTGCAGTTCGGTGGCCCACCACTTGGCCATCGAGGCGTCCGCCGGGGTGAGCGCGTAGCGGTTGTGCTCGGTGATGCAGCGGTCGACGAAGGTCCGGGTGATCGCGCACTCGGTGGCCAGTTCGGCGATCTCGAAGCGCACGTGCTGGAGCTTGGCCAGCGGCCGTCCGAAGGCCTCGCGCTGCTTGACGTAGTCGGTGGTGATCTCGACCAGGTACTCGGCACCGGCGATCGCCGCGGCGGCGATGGTGAGCCGCTCCTGGGCGAGGTTCTGCATCAGGTGGACGAAGCCGCCGTTGAGCTCGCCGAGCAGGTTCTCCTTCGGCACCCGGACGTCCTCGAAGAACAACTCGGCGGTGTCCTGGGCCTTCTGGCCGATCTTGTCGAGGTTGCGGCCGCGCTCGAACCCGGGCGTCCCGCGCTCGACCACCAGCAGGCTCAGCCCGTGCGCACCGCCCTCCGGCGTGGTCCGGGCGACCACGACGACCAGGTCGGCCAGGATGCCGTTGGAGATGAAGGTCTTGGCGCCGTTCAGCACGAAGTGGTCGCCCCGGTCCACCGCCTGGGTGCGGATGCCCTGGAGGTCGGAACCGGTGCCGGGCTCGGTCATCGCGATCGCGGTGATCAGCTCACCGCTGCAGAAGCCGGGCAGCCAGCGCCGCTTCTGCTCCTCGGTGGCGAGCGAGGTGAGGTACGGGCCGATGATGTCGTTGTGCAACCCGATCGCCAGCCCCGACGCACCGGCCCGGGCGAACTCCTCGGCCACCACGGCGGCGTAGCGGAAGTCGGGCGAACCGCCGCCACCGAACTCCTCGGGCACCGCGATGCCCAGCAGGCCCTGCCGGCCCGCCGCCAGCCAGACCGAGCGGTCGACGATGCCCGCCTTCTCCCAGCGGTCGTAGTGCGGCAGCACCTCCTTGGCGAGGAAGGCCTTCACGGTGGCCCGGAAGTCCTCGTGCTGCTCGGTGAAGATCTCGCGCTGCAACGCTACTCCCCTTGTTCGGTCGCGGAGTTGAGAGGTTCGGTGGTGGCGGCCGGCGGGTGGAGCGCCGGCAGGCCCCAGTCCCGGGCCACCTCCGCGGTGTCCGCGCCCGGGCGGGTCGGCGGGCGGCGCAGCGCCCCGGGGGTGGCGGAGAACCGCGGGGCGGGGGCGGGCTGGGTGACGCCATCCGCCTCGACGTACGTACCGCGCGCCAACAGGTGTTCCTCGG
Source organism: Kitasatospora sp. NPDC059088 (assembly GCF_042738155.1). NCBI lineage: Bacteria > Bacillati > Actinomycetota > Actinomycetes > Kitasatosporales > Streptomycetaceae > Kitasatospora > Kitasatospora sp. NPDC059088. The sequence goes on from NZ_JBHYGR010000021.1 coordinate 75,118, forward strand.
CAGCGGCCTGACGCATCGTCAGCACCGGCTCCACGCAGGCGTCGGAGCCCGCGAAGACGGCCTCCCACTCGGCCCTGGTCCGGGTGGCGAAGCGGGCGGCGATCAGGGCCCGCAGTTCGGGCCAGCGGGCGAGGTCGTACTGGCCGGGCGCGTCCGGGCCCAGCTCCAGCAGGCGGGCGAACTCCGCGTAGAACCGGGGCTCCAGGGCGCCCACCGCGAGGTGCCCGCCGTCGGCGGCCCGGTAGAACGCGTAGAACGGGGCGCCGCCGTCCAGCAGGTTGACGCCCCGGCGGTCCTGCCAGTGACCGGCCGCGAGCAGGCCCCAGAGCATGCTGCCCAGGTGCGCCGCGCCGTCCACGATCGCGGCGTCCACCACCTGCCCGGCGCCGGTGACTCGGGCATGGTGCAGCCCGGCGAGCAGGCCGACCACCAGGTAGAGCGAGCCGCCCGCGTAGTCGCCGAGCAGGTTCGCCGGGATCCCGGGCGGCGCCTCGGCCCCGCCCTCCGCGGCGACCAGCCCGAGCACCCCGGCCACCGCCGCGTACCCGAGGTCGTGCCCGGCGGTGGCGGCCCGCGGACCGTGCTGGCCCCACCCGGTCATCCGCCCGTACACCAGGGCCGGATTGCGCGCCAGGCACACCTCGGGGCCCACCCCGAGCCGCTCCGCCACCCCCGGCCGGTAGCCCTCGATCAGCAGGTCGGCCCGCTCGACCAGGTCCAGCACCAGGCCGGGCCCCTCCGGCGACTTGAGGTCCACCAGCACCGACCGCTTGTTCCGGTTGGTCAGGTCGTACGCCGGGTCCGTCCCGAGCGGCGAGGGCTCCGGGCGGTCCACCCGCACCACGTCCGCCCCGAGGTCACCCAGCAGCATGGCCGCGAACGGCCCCGGCCCGATCCCGGCGAGTTCGACCACCCGCACCCCTGCCAACGGGCCGGAGCCGGCGGCCGTACTGGTTGTGTCACGCACTGGCTGCAGACCCTCCGGGGTTTGACAGTAAAGCTGTAACACTCGCGATGATAGGGAAGCGACCGGCCGGTAACAAGCCCTCGGCCCCGCGGCCGCGTCGCCGGACACCCGCCAACTCCCCCCTGACGAAACCTTGATGGAGCCGATCACAGCCAGTGCAACCGGCGGCACGGAGGGTGCGTCGGTGTACTGACGGAGCCGACCTGTACGGTCGTCATGCCGAAGGGGGTGTGCGAACCCCCGCCGACCAGGGGAGGAACACGCAGACATGGGCAGCCCGTACTTCACCACCGGGCCGGTCGCCCCGGCCACGGACCCGATGCCGAGCACGACGGCCAAGAAGTCGCCGTACGCGAACCCGGCGGCCCCGGGCGACGGCGGCAACACCGTGCCCCCTTTCCCGCTGATCCCCCCGGGCAAGCCGACCACCCAACTGGACACCCCGTACGAGCTCACCGCCTCGGCCGGACTGGCCCGCCAGATCGCCACCGACCTCGACGGCGCCAACAGCAAGGCCGGGCCCGGCGCGCACAGCCTCACCGAGTACGCGAGCACCGCCTCGACCAAGATCCGCGGCTTCTCCTTCGGCGGCGCCCTCACCGGCAGCACCGAACGGTGGCTGCAGCAGTGCAAGACCTTGCACGACAAGGTCACCGGTGCCGCCAACAGCCTCGACCGGACCCGCGAGTACTACCACGGCAACGAGATCACCACCGTCGCCGACCTCCGCGCGGCCCGCTAGAAAGACAGGGGGAACAGAGAGATGGTGTCCTTCAAGGAACTTCACGAGGCCGAGTTCTCCGCGGTCTCCGACGCCGCCGAGGCGTGGGCCGGGGTCGCCAAGGCCCTCACCGCCCTCGACGGCCGGGTCACCAAGGACCTCACCAGCACCCCGCAGCGGGCCGGCTGGAAGGGCGCGGCCGCCGACGAGGCGACCAAGGTGATGCAGGGCATCGACGGCGACTTCAAACAGGCCTCGGCCGTCGCCACCGCCCTCGCCGCGATCATGAAGACCGCCGCCGAGGACTTCGCCGCCGCCCGCCGCGACCTCGACACGGCACTCCACGACGCCCAGACGCAGGACCTGACGGTGTCGGCGGACGGCACCGTCAGTTGGACGCTGCCGAAGGAGGCGAGGAACGATCCGGACAGTGAGGTTCTCGCACGGGACATGGCCGCCAAGTCCAAGGCCATCTCGGAGCGCCTGGCCAAGGCCGTCGAGAAGGCCACCGCCGCCGACCAGCGGGCTACGCTCCACCTCCAGAGCGACATCGGCACCAGCAACACCGCCTTCAACCCCACCCCCGGCGGCACCGGCCCGATCGCCGACGCCAAACGCGCCACCGACCTGATGTCGAAGGCCGGCAGCCTGACCGGCGACCAGCTCAAGGAACTGCAGACCCTGCTGGCCGCCAACGCGGAGAACAAGGACTTCGCCACGACGCTGCTCAGCGGGCTCAACTACGGCGGCAAGAAGGGCCCGGGCGCCTTCCTGGAGTACACCAAGATCTACGGCGACTTCGCCCACGGCAAGCACAACGCCCAGGGCTACCAGGACGTATACGGCAACCTGTCGATGCTGCTCGCCACCGCGACCCGCGACGGCGGCATGGGCAAGGACTGGGAGGCCGACCTCTTCGCAGCCGCCCGCCGCCCCAGCGCCGGGGCCGTCGGGATGAACGACAACTACCCGGCGCTCACCGCCCTCATGGCAGCGAAGGGGACGTTCGACAAGGGCTTCGTCCGCAGGGTCGGCACCGATCTGCTCGACTACGAGGCCTCTACCAAGCTCAAGGGCGACGACCTCTGGGGTCCGCAGTTCTCCTACGACCCCCGCAACGCCGACCCGCTGGCCCCGCTGCTGAGGATGATGAAGGGCGACCGGGAAACCGTCCAGGCGTTCCTCGACCCCAGCGAGAACAAGAACCTCGTCCACCTGCTCAAGGACCGTGACTGGCTCGACCAGGACCAGGAACGCAAGCTGCCCGCAGACGTCCTGGGCGACACCGCCCACAAGCTGTTCGCCGACATGCTGGAAGACTCTGCCACCAGCCACGGCCCCGACCGGAACCAGCACCCGGCCCCGCACGACCCGGTCAGCCAGCGGATCATGGACGAGACGGTCAAGACCCTCGGCGGCACCACCCCCGACGACCGGACGTCGGTGGCGGCGATCCTCCGCAAGCCGGTGGCCAGGATGCTCGCCGACTACGCCCCGGACATGTACCAGATCCTCGGCAACAGCCTGCAGACCCCGTCCGAGCCGAACGGGCTGACGGCAAAGCCGGAGCAGCTCCTGCGCATGGTCCGCGGCACCCTGGAGGACCCGGACACGTTCCAGATCATGCACAAGGCGCAGACCGAGGAGATCGCCCGCCGCCTCGACGCATTCCGGCCGGAGGACTTCAAGCCCGATGCCACGGGACGTCCGGACCACGTCCTGTCCGCCTTCTCGGAGCAGTCCGCCAAGGTTCTCGGCGGGCTCGACGCGGCGTTCGTCAACGCGGCCACCGATCACGGTGACGCTGAGAAGGCCAGCATCGACTGGCAGCAGCGGATGCTCTACCACGCGATCGGAACACCCGTGAACCTGGCGCCGGACTTCCTGATGCCGGGGGTCTCGAAGGTGATCCCGCTGGGAGACGCGGCGCAGCGCCTCGTCGACGTCGGGACCGCCGCGTGGGCCGAGCAGGCCAAGGCCCCGATCGACAGCGCCACCTCTGCGAGCGTGAGCGACCGTTACTCGGCGGGGCGCTCCGAGCTGGACGCGATGCTCGTGGGCAAGGCGAGCCAGTACGGCATAGACCCCAAGGATGCGGCCCGGGCCGGCACGGTGACGAACCATCTGCTGCTCGACGCGGGACCCTTCTACGACAACGGGATCAACACCGCGTACCACGCGGCGTTCGGCAAGGGGTGACCGTGGCGATCAACGACGACCGGAAGGCCGACGTCCCCGGCGAGCCGCACCCCCGACGACTGCGGGCCGCCGTCATCGCGACGGTCGCCCTGGCGGCTTTGACCGGCGGGGCCGCATTCCTGGCGGACAACCTGACCAATGCCTTCGGGCCGGACAGCCTGTGCGGTGGTGCGGTGAGCGCGGACGCGGTGAACGACGCCCTCGGATGGGGCAAGGTCAGCGACACCATGTACGGCGACGGAAAGACCTTGAAGGCCGACGGCTCGTCCTGCGTGGCGAAGGTGAGCAGAGGGGTCTTCGGAGACGACCGGTTCGTCGCCGTCGACCTCCGCAGGAGCGGGAACCTCACCCCGTTCGCGGTCGACGCGGGGTCGCGGTTGTTCGCCGCTTCGGCGAACGGCGGCTCGGCCGGCGCCGTGCGCGATTCGTCCTTCGCCTTCGCGCTGTTCCCGGCGGACTGCGAGAGCGGGCAACAGGCGACGGCCAAGTCCGTTTCATCCGACGCCCAGGGGCTCGCCAGGCTCGCCGTCTCGGTGGCCAACCATGCTGCGGAACAACAGGGTTGTGGCAAGGCGCCGCTCCCCGCCCCGCACGAGCTGACCCCGGCGGGCACGGACCGCGCGCTCGACCGCAACGCCGCCTGCGGCCTGCCAGGACTGACCATGCCCGACACGCCCGGCGGCCCCGCCTACCGGGCGACCGTGACGTCCGCGACCGACCCGCTGTGGACCTGCCTCATCCATTCGGACAGGGACCCCAGGTCCTCGATCACCTTCACGATCGGCACCGATCCCAGACTCGTGGCGGCACCGACCGGCGACCCCGGGCCCACACTCGGCCGAGCTCAGGAAGTGGGAACGTTCGAGGCGGTGACAACCTGCCAGGGACGCCCCACCCGCTTCCGGTTCAAACCGGATGGTCTCTGGGATCTCGTCCCCAACGGCGACGAGACCTGGAAGCAGTTCCTCGTCGCCGGGGGCAAGGCGATCGGGTGTGAGCCGATCCTGTAGGAAATGGACGGGCGGGTGTCGGCGTAATGGTCTATCGTGCCATCGGACCATTACGCACCGCAGGGGGAGCCTCCATGACCACCACTGATCTGCCCACCGATGCCCGCACGGTCGTCGCCGTGTCCGAGCGGCTGGTGTTGAGCCGGCCGCAGGAGGGGGACGCGGAGGCGATGTTCGCGATCCACGGGGATCCGGAGACCAACCGGTACAACCCGGACGGGCCGCAGCGGGATCTCGGGGCGGCGCGGGAGCAGTTGGCCGGGTTCATCGCGGACTGGCCGCGGGACGGGGTGGGGTACTGCATGGTGGCGACCCGGGAGGAGCCGGGGGTGGTGATCGGGGTCGCCGGGCTGTTCCTGCACTCGCTGGACGGGGAGCCGGTGTTCAACCTGTACTACCGGTTCCGGCCGTCGGCGTGGGGCAAGGGGTACGCGGCGGAGGCGTGCCGGGCGGCGATGGCGGAGGCGCTGCCGCGGTTCCCCGGGATTCCGGTGACGGCGCTGATCAGGGCGGACAACCTGCCGTCGCGCCGGCTGGCCGAGCGGCTCGGGCTGGTGCCGGACCCGGACGGGCGGGTCGACCAGGAGGACCGGCTGATCCACCGGATGGCGTAGGGAGGGGCCGGAGATCCCCCGCCGGGGGGAGGGGGATCGCACCCCGGGCCGAGGCCGCGGCCCGGGGTGGGGCGGCAGCGTAGGGGGCATGAGGCGCAAGGAAGACGTGGTGCGGGGGGCGGCGGCCGGGATCGCGATGGCCGCCACGGTGCCCTATCTGACGCTGAAACTGCTGTGGCTGTCCGGCTCCCCCGTGGGCGTGCGCGACGCGAAGGCGTTGGACGGGCTGTGGACGCTCAACCTCCTCACCTTCGGCATGGAGGTGGTCGCGCTGCTGCTCGCGCTCGCCTTCGTCCGGCCGTGGGGGCGGCGGGCCCCGGCCGCGCTGGTGGCGTTCCCGATGTGGGTGGCGACCGGGCTGCTGGGGACGATCCTGGTGGTCGTCCCACTGGACCTGCTGGGCTCGCTGGTGTTCGGGGCGGAGCACCGGACGGCGGCGCAGCAGGCCGACGACGGCCTCGCGGGGTGGGTGTACGCCGTGGTCTACGGGGGCTTCGGGGTGCAGGGCGCCGCCCTGTTCACCGCGTTCGCGCTGTACGCCCGCCGACGCTGGACGGGCCTGCTCCACGACCGGATCGGCGACCTGCCCGACTCCCCCACCCGCAACGTGCAGCGGGCCTTCGCCGTGGTGGCCGCGCTGGTCGCGCTGGGGGTCGCGACGGCCCGGGCGTACTGGGCGGCGGGCGGGACGGTGGGACTGCCGCTGCGGATGGCCGAGGAGTACGACCGGTCGATGGCGACGATGGACGCGACCACCGCCGTGACCGCCGTCGCCGCGGCCCTGGCCCTGCTGGTGCTGGTCTTCCGGATCGGGCCGCGACGGCGGCTGCGGGTGCCGCTGCTGGTGGCCTGGACCGGCGCGGGCTCGCTGTTCGGCTGGGGCGGCTTCCTGCTGGTGGCGTTCGGGACCTCGACGACGGTGCCGGACCTGCCGCGGGCCGTACCGGGGTTCCTGGCCCTGGTGGAGGCCGGGCAGTTCACGGCCGGGGCCCTGATGCTGGCCGCGGGCGCGGTGGCCCTGACCGAACGGGGGGCCGCGCCCGGCCGGGGAGCCGGACCCGACGGCACTGACGGGCCCGACGGCACTGACGGCCCCGGCGGTGCTGACGTAAAGTCGCCCGGGTGAGTACGGGGGGCCGCCGGATCCGGCGGGCGGGCGAGGTGTTGTTCGGACGGCGGGCCCGACTGCGCTGGGTGCACCTGGTGCTGGGCGGCGCGCTGCTGATGCCCTACTACCTGCTGTCGACGGTGGGACTCGGGGCGCTCAACCCGAACCAGGGCCACGCCCGCCAACTGCTGTTGCAGATGCTGTCGTTGTTCACCTCGCTGCCGATGGCCGCGGTGACCGCGCTGGTGCCGACCGTCCGGGGGCTGGAGGGCGCGGCCGCCCGGGCGCTGTGCGCGGTGGCCCGGCCGGAGGAACTGGCCACCGGGCCGTCCCGGTCCTGGGCCGCCCGGTGGCGGACCGCCGCGTTCTTCGTGCTGCACCTGTTCACCGGCGGGGTGGTCGCCGGGATGACGCTGGCCGGGGCGCCCTTCGCGGTGGTGCTGATGTTCGGCCTCATCGGGTCCGAGGACCTCTCCGGCTACTGGACGGACCGCTTCCCCGGCTGGATGCTCACCGGCCCCGCACTGGGCCTGGCCGTTCTGCTGCTGATCGTCGTCAGCAACGCCGGCTGCGGTGCGCTGCTGGCCCGTTGGGCGCCCAGGCTGCTCGGCCCCACCCCGGAGGAGCGGCTGGCCGCCGCCGAACGGCGTGCCACCGTGCTCGCCCAGCGCAACCGGCTGGCCCGGGAACTGCACGACTCGGTCGGGCACGCGCTCAGCGCGGTCGGCATCCAGGCCTCGGCGGCCGCCCGGGTGCTGCGCACCGACCCGGACTTCGCCGCGGAGGCGCTGCGCGCGATCGAGGAGACCGCGCGCGGGGCCGTCGCCGAACTGGACACCGTGCTGGGGCTGTTGCGCGAGGAGGAGGACGGTGGCACCGGACCGGCCGGGCCCACGCTGGCCGGGCTGGACGACCTGCTGCGCCAACTCGCCCGCACCGGCGTGACGGTGGACGCCGAGCTGGCGCCCGGCCTGGGCGCACTGCCCGCCGGGGTCTCCCGCGAGGCGTACCGGATCGTCCAGGAGGGGCTGACCAATGTGCTCCGGCACGCCGGGCCCGCCCCGGCAGGGCTGCGGGTCGCGCTGGACGCGGGCCGACTGGAGATCGAACTGACCAACCCGCTGGGCGCGGCCCGCCCGAGCCGCCCCGGCGGCGGGCGCGGGCTGCGCGGGATCGGGGAACGGGCGGCGGCCCTGCGCGGCGGGAGCGCCGTCGGGCCGAGCGAGGACGGGACGACGTGGCGGCTGGCCGTGTGGCTGCCGCTGGGAGGGACTGGGGGATGAACGACGGCAACGGTGCGGGGGACGGCGCGGGGGGCGGCGCGGGGGGCGGGCCCATCCGCGTGGTGATCGCGGACGACGAGCGCCTGGTCCGGATGGGCCTGCGGGTGGTGATCGACGCCGAACCGGACCTCTCCGTGGTCGGCGAGGCCGCCGACGGCGCCGAGGTCGTACCGCTGGCGCGCGAACTGCGCCCGGACGTGGTGCTGATGGACGTCCGGATGCCCGGCATCGACGGGATCCGGGCCACCGAGCAGCTGGTCCGCGGGATGGCCGAGCCACCGCGGATCCTGGTGGTCACCACCTTCGAGCACGACGACCACGTGTACGACGCGCTGCGCGCGGGCGCGGCCGGCTTCCTGTTGAAGCGGGCCCGGGCCGAGGAGATGGTGCAGGCGGTGCGACTGGTCGCGCGCGGTGACTCGCTGCTGTTCCCGGCGGCGGTGCGCGAACTCGCGCTGCGGCACGGCGCGGACGGCCGCCGGGAGGCCGCCGCGGACCGGGGGCCGATCGGGCGGCTGACCGAACGGGAGGGCCAGGTGCTGCGGTTGATGGCCACCGGACTCAACAACGCGGAGATCGCGCGGCAGTTGGTGGTGAGCCAGGAGACGGTGAAGACCCACGTCGGCAGCGTGCTGGCCAAGCTGGGCGCCCGGGACCGCACCCAGGCCGTGATCGCGGCCTACGAATCGGGCTTCGTCCTGCCGGGGTGACCGAAGGGGGGGCCGCGACGGTTCGGCGGCGGAAGTTCGTACACAAGTTCCCTCGATGGGTACCACCGAGTAGAGTGCGATCTTCCCCTCCGAACGTCCGATACCTCCCGTATCGCCTGGAACGAACTGGTGGCCGCATGACCGTCCGGACCCGTCCCGCGCTGTGGTGGCGCATGGGCATCGTGCTCTCGGCCGGCCTCGGCCTGACCCTCGGGGACGCGTCGCTGGTGTACTTCACCGTGCAGAGCAACGTCATCGTGCTCGGCTACTTCATCGGCGCGGTGTACTGGATGCTCCAGCGCGACACCGTGGACGCGCCCGCGCCCCGGCTGCGCGGGGCCGCCACGCTGTACATCCTGATCACCGGACTGGTCTCGCACGTCCTGCTCCAGCACGGCGCCAGCCCGCTGCCCGGACTGGTCGACGGGCCGGACCGGCTGGCGCACTGGTCCTCCTTCTTCCTGCACTACGTCACGCCGGTGATGGTGCTGGTCGACTGGGTGGCGTTGAAGCCGCGCAATGCGTCGACCTGGAAGAACCTCCCGCTCTGGCTGGCCTTCCCGCTCGGCTACGCGGCGATCGTGCTCGCCCGCAACGCGCTGTTCGCCGACTTCCCGAGGCCCTACCCGTACTTCTTCTTCGACCCGACGACCAAGGGCTACGGCTACGTCTGGGGCCAGATAGCCCAGCTGACGGTCGAGTTCATCGTGCTCGGCGCCGCCGTCGTCGGGCTGGACCGGCTGGGCACCCTGGTCGCGGGCAGGTGGAAGCGGGAAGAGGCGCAGGAGTAGGAGAGGCGGACGCGGCCGGCCTCGGATCCGCCACGACGGATTTCCACCCGCCGTCAAAAGGGTTTGCCGTCCATCCCTCCCGAGGTGGTTCGACCGGGCGTGCGAGTGGGCCCGGAGGAGGGGACGGGAGCGGCGCGTCGGATGACGACCGGGCGGTGCGGGCGACCGTAGCGTCGTGGGCACGGTGGCGGAGGGGTTCCGCGGGGGAGGCCGGACACTCGGCGGAGGCCGGACATGCAGCAGAGTCGGCGGGGGTCGAACATCGAGCAGGGTCGGCGGAGGCCGAACCTCGAGCAGGGACGGCGGGGGCCGAGGGCGAGGTCCCGGAAGGTCGCCAGGGCGGCGGCCACCACCACGGCGCTGGCGACGGCACTGGTGCTCGCCACGGCGGTCGGGCCGGCGGCGGGGACGGCGGCCGCCGCCGAGGGGCGGCCGGGGAGTCCGCCGACCGGAGTCTGGCGGATGGACGGCTACGGCACGGTGGTCGCCGTCGACGGGGGCAAGCTGACCACCTACGACGTGACCGCGCACAGCTGCGTGCCCGGCTGGATCACCGCGACGCAGGCCGGCCCGCCGGGACCGGACGGTACCGTCCGCTACGTCGTGGGCAGCAACGCGGTGACCCTCACCCCGAAGGGCCGTGACCGGCTGGTCGACCGCGAGGAGGGCGGGGTCGGCACCAAGGACCTGTACCGGCTCCCCGCCCTGCCGGCCCTGTGCACCACCCCGGCACCGAACGACCCGCTCGCGGTCTTCGACCGGTTCTGGGAGGACTTCGAGGAGAACTACCCCTTCTTCGCGGCCAAGGGGATCGACTGGCACGCCGTCCGGGACGAGCAGCGGCGACGGATCACGCCGACGACGACCACCGACCAGTTGCAGGAGGTGTTCGTCGACATGCTGCGGCCGCTCGGCGACGCCCACACCGGGCTGGCCCGGATCGTCGACGGGCAGCCGACCGGGGTGTTCGGCGGACGGCGGCCCGGCTCGACGGTGCGCACCAAGGAGCTGACCACCCGGGCCGGGGAGGCCGTCGCCGCCCAGCTCACCGGGCCGGAGCAGCTCTTCGCCGCCGGGAAGCTCGGCGTGGGCCGGCTTCCCGACGACGTCGGCTACCTGCGGGTGGGCAGCTTCGACGGCTACACCGGCGGCGACTACCGCAGCCAGGTCGCCGAGCTGGACAGGGCGCTGGACGCCCTGCTCGCCGACCCGGACGGGCTCACCGGGCTGGTGCTCGACGTCCGGCTGAACGGCGGCGGCTCGGACGCGCTCGGGCTGCACATCGCCGCCCGGCTCACCGACCGCCCGTACCTCGCCTACCGGAAGGTGGCGCGGAACGACCCGGCCGACCCGACGAAGTTCACCCGGCCCGTACCCGTCCGCGTGGAGCCCTCGGACGGCGAGCACTTCACCGGGCCTGTGGCCCTGCTCACCTCCTCGATCTCGGCCAGCGCGGCGGAGACCTTCACCCAGGCGCTGATGGGCCGCTCCCCGCACGTGACCCGGATCGGCGAGAACACCCAGGGCGTCTACTCGGACGTCCTGATCAAGCCGCTCTCGCCGGACTTCGCGGTCGTCCTGCCGAACGAGAAGTACCTCACCCGAAGTGGCAGCACCTTCGACGGCCCGGGCATCGCGCCGGACCTCCGGACCCCGGTGTACAGCCCCGAGGAGCTGGCCGCGCTCAAGGACTCCGCCCTGAGCACGGCCCGCCGGGTGCTCGCCGAGGATGCCCGGGGCGGCCAGGGCCCCCTGCGGCAGCGGTAGCAGGAGCCGCTACATCGGATCCACCGCCCTCAGTTCGCCGTCCAGCTCCAGCCACCTGGTCAGGCCCAGGCCGCGCAGGAAGGGCAGGTCGTGGCTGACCACGATCAGCGCGCCCCGGTAGGCGGCCAGCGCCTGGGTGAGCTGGTGGACGCTGGCGAGGTCCAGGTTGTTGGTCGGCTCGTCGAGCAGCAGCAGCTGCGGCGGCGGGTCGGCCAGCAGCAGGGCGGCCAGCGTCGCCCGGAAGCGTTCGCCGCCGGACAGCGTGCCGACCGGCTGCTCGGCCCGGGCGCCCCGGAACAGGAAGCGGGCCAGCCGGGCGCGGATCGCGTTGTCCCCGGCGGCGGGGGCGAACCGCTTGACGTTCTCCACGACGGTGAGTGCGTCGTCCAGCAGGTCGAGCCGCTGCGGCAGGTGGCGCAGCCCCTCCGGGGTGGTGATCTGCCCCTCCAGCGGGGAGAGTTCGCCCGCGATGGTGCGCAGCAGAGTGGTCTTGCCGGAGCCGTTGCGCCCGACCAGGGCGATCCGTTCGGGGCCGCGCAGGTCGAGGTCGACGGTGGCGCCGAAGGGCAGCCGGACCTTCTGCAGGGTGAGCACGGTGCGCCCGGCCGGCACCTCGGTGCGCGGCAGGTCGATCCGGATCTCGGCGTCGTCGCGCACCGCCTCCTCGGCGGCGGTCAGCCGCGCCCTGGCCTCCTCCAGCCGTTCGGCGTGCATGCCGGTGAGCCGGCCGGCCGTCTCCTGGCCCTTGCGCTTGAGCATCCCGGTGAAGATGTGCGGGTCGTTGCGGGTGACCGCGCGCTTCTTGCCGTAGCTGGCGCTGCGGTCCAGCCTGGTGCGGGCCTCGGCCAAGTCCCGCTTCTGGCGCTGGACGTCGGCCTCGGCGTTGCGCAGCAGCCGCTCGGCCGTCTCCTGCTGGGCGGCGAGGGTGCGCTCGTAGTCGTCGTAGTTGCCGCCGTACCACGTCACCCCGCCGTCCCGGAGGTCGGCGATCTGGTCGACGTGCCGGAGCAGTTCGCGGTCGTGGCTGACGATCACCATGGCGCCCTGCCAGCCGGCCACCGTCTCGTAGAGCCGCTCGCGGGCGGCCCGGTCGAGGTTGTTGGTGGGCTCGTCCAGCAGCAGCACGTCGGGGCGGCTCAGCAGCAGGGCGGCCAGTCGCAGCAACACCGCCTCGCCGCCGGAGAGTTCGCCGGTGGTGCGGTCGAGGCCGAGGCGGCGCAGGCCGAGCTTGTCGAGGGTGGCGCGGGCGCGCTCCTCGACGTCCCAGTCGTCGCCGACGGCGTCGAAGTGCCGCTGGTCGGTGTCGCCCGACTCGATGGCGTGCAGGGCCTCGCGGGCGGCCCGGATGCCGAGCGCCTCGTCGACCCGCAGGCCGGTGTCGAGGGTGAGGCCCTGCGGCAGGTGGCCGAGTTCGCCCTCGACCCGGACGGTGCCGCCGGTGGGGGTGAGTTCGCCGGCGATCAGCCGCAGCAGGGTCGACTTGCCGGCCCCGTTGAGGCCGATGAGTCCGGTGCGGCCGGGGCCGACGGCGAGGTGGAAGCCGTCCAGGACGGACTTGCCGTCGGGCCACTCGAACGCGAGGTCGGTGCAGAGGACGGCGGTGGTGGGTTGTGCCATGCAAGGCCTCCCGGGTGGTTGCTGAAGGGGTGACGAGCAACACGGGGAGACACCGCGGGTGCGGAACCGGGACGGCCGGAGGACAGGACGGCGCGATGACGCGCCACGGGCCGTGACTGAGGTCGCACACTCGCACACCACGCGGCAAGGGCCACAGCTACAGCTATGACTACGGCTGCGACTGCGACTGCGGCGACAACTGCGGCCGTCAGAACGACAGCGGCAGCGGGGCCTGCGTGGCGGGGGCGGTGTCCCGGGACCTCAGTAGAGCAACGGCCTTCTCCTTGTCTGGCGGATGACGCGAACCACGCTAGGCACGTCGGCGAACGGTCGCAACCGGTTTTCCGGACCGCCCGCGCGCCGGGCCGAACGCGGCCCCGTGCCGATCCGGTGCCGATCCGGTGACGGCCTCGTACCGGCCGGGGGCGCCTGTAAGGAGTTCCTTATCCGCATGGCAGACTCCTCACCTGCCATACCTGCGGCCCCGGTCGGCCGCACCCGAGGACCGGGCCGTATGGCGGTAGTCAACAGGGGGATTTGAAATCATGTCACCGATATCCAGGCCGAGCCGTGCCGTCCTCGGCGCCACCGTCGCCGCGCTCACCATGGTGGTCGCCAGCGGCTGCGGCCCGGACAACAGCGACCCGGCCGGCGCCCAGACCTCCGCGCCGTCGGTCGCGGCCAGTGCCTCCGGGAAGCCGGGCGCGGCTCCGATCAAGCTGCCGACGGTCGAAGAGCTGAAGACCTGGAAGCTCGACGACTGGGACAAGTGGGCCCAGGCCAACGTGATCACCCCGGCGGCCAAGGGCTACTGGACCCTGCAGAAGCTGCTGAACGCCAAGCCGAAGCCGCTGCCGCAGGCGCCGGCCCAGCCCACCGGGCAGCCGACCGCCCAGCCGACGAGCGCGGCCCCGGCCCAGCCCACCGCCGCCCAGCCGCCGACCGGCCCGGACCAGCTGCCCCCGGTCGTCGCCGCCAAGCCCGTGGCGCACCCCTTCCCGAAGAACATGCACGTCAACGGCAAGATCTTCTTCAAGGACGGCAACGAGGACTACGTCTGCTCCGGCACCGTCGTCTCCGACCCGGCCAACCCGGGCAAGAGCAACCTGGTGTGGACCGCGAGCCACTGCCTGCACGGCGGCAAGGGCAACAAGTACTACACCGACATCACCTTCGCCCCCGCCTTCAACAGCAACGGCGTGCTGAGCAACGGCAACAAGCAGAAGTCCAAGCTGGACGACGCCGAGCCGTACGGCGAGTGGGGCGCGACCGCCGGCATGGTCTCCCCGCAGTGGACCCAGGAGGCCGACCCGGAGAAGGGCGGCCCGTGGAGCCAGTACGACTTCGGCATCATCAAGGTCACCAACCCCGACCCGAGCGGCAAGTCGCTGGAGGAGACCGTCGGCGGCTCCGTGCCGCTGTGGTTCAACGCCCCGCGCGACCAGCTCGCCTCCGTCGCCAACTACGGCTTCCCGGAGGGCAAGCCCTTCGACGGCGTCGAGCTGGAGCACTGCGACGGCGGCAAGCCGGCCGCGAAGCCCGGTGACCCGAGCCGCCCGGCGATGCTGATGATCGGCTGCAACATGACCGGCGGCAGCAGCGGCGGCGGCTGGTACACCACCAAGGACGGCAAGCCGGCCCTGGTCAGCGACACCTCCGTCGGCAACGGCGCCAACACCTACGAGGCGGGCCCCTACCTGGAGGACGTCGCGGCGCACATGTTCGACTACTTCTCCAAGAAGGCCAAGTGATCGGCGGCTGAGACCCGCCCCGGTCCCGTGCGGGGCCGCGACTGCCGGAAGGCAGCCGCGGCCCCGCCGCCTTTTCCGGCTCGGGGCCCGGTCCTCCTACAATCGGCTCCATCATGAGCGCGACACTCGTAGTCAAGGACCTCGCCGCCGGCCACGGCGAACGCACCCTCTTCACCGGCCTGGACCTGGTCGTCGCCCCCGGCGACGTGATCGGCCTGGTCGGCGTGAACGGCGCCGGCAAGTCGACCCTGCTGCGGCTGCTGGCCGGGCTGGACACCCCCGAGGGCGGGTCGCTGCGGCTCAGCCCGGCGAGCGCCAACGTCGGCCACCTGCCGCAGGAGCCGGAGCGGCGCGAGGGCGAGTCGGTGCGCGGCTTCCTGGCCCGGCGCACCGGCGTGGCGGCCGCCCAGGCCGAGCTGGACGAGGCCACCGAGGGCCTGGTCGAGGGCCGCCCCGGCGCCGACGACGCCTACGCGGCGAGCCTGGACCGCTGGCTGGACCTCGGCGGCGCCGACCTGGACGAGCGGGCCGAGGAGGTGGCCGACTCGCTCGGCCTCAAGGTCTCCCTCGACCTGCCGATGACGGCGCTCTCCGGCGGCCAGGCCGCCCGCGCGGGCCTGGCCTCGCTGCTGCTCTCCCGCTACGACGTGTTCCTGCTGGACGAGCCCACCAACGACCTCGACCTGGACGGCCTGGAGCGGCTGGAGGCCTTCGTCAAGGGCCTGCGCGCCGGCACCGTGCTGATCAGCCACGACCGCGAGTTCCTGGCCCGCACCGTGACCAAGGTGCTGGAGCTGGACCTGCACCAGCAGCAGGTCAACCTGTACGGCGGCGGCTACGAGGCGTACCTGGAGGAGCGGGCGGTGGCCCGCCGGCACGCCCGCGAGGAGTACGAGGACTACGCCGACACCAAGTCCTCGCTGGAGGCCCGGGCGCAGATGCAGCGCAACTGGATGGAGCACGGGGTCCGCAACGCCCGCCGCAAGGGCGGCGACAACGACAAGAACGCCAAGGCGAAGCGCACCGAGTCCACCGAGAAGCAGGCCTCCAAGGCCCGGCAGACCCAGCGGATGATCGAGCGGCTGGACGTGGTCGAGGAGCCGCGCAAGGAGTGGGAGCTGCGGATGGAGATCGCCACCGCGCCGCGCTCCGGCTCGGTGGTGGCCACCCTGCGGGCGGCCGTCGCCCAGCGCGGCGACTTCGCCTTCGGCCCGGTGGACCTGCAGATCGACTGGGCCGACCGGGTCGCGATCACCGGGGCCAACGGCGCGGGCAAGTCCACCCTGCTGGCGGCCCTGCTCGGCCGGCTCGCACTCGACTCCGGCAGTGCCGTGCTGGGCTCCGGCGTGGTGGTCGGCGAGGTCGACCAGGCGCGCGGGCTCTTCCTCGGGGGCGAGCCGCTGGCGGACGCCTTCGCGGCCGCCGTGCCGGAGCTCACCGAGGAGGAGGTGCGCACCCTGCTGGCCAAGTTCGGCCTCAAGGCGGTGCACGTGCTGCGCCCGGCGGGCACCCTCTCCCCCGGCGAGCGCACCCGGGCCGCGCTGGCGCTGCTGCAGGCCCGCGGGGTCAACCTGCTGGTGCTGGACGAGCCCACCAACCACCTGGACCTGCCCGCGATCGAGCAGCTGGAGTCCGCGCTCGGCTCGTACACCGGCACCCTGCTGCTGGTCACCCACGACCGGCGGATGCTGGACACGGTGGCGGTGAACCGGCGGATCGAGGTCCGGGGCGGCCGGGTGCACGAGCTCTAGGCTCCTTCGAGACACGGACGGCCGCCCCGGGAATTGGTCTCTACCTCTTCCCGGAGCGGCCGTCATGTGCTGTGCTGTCGGCCATGGTTGACAGCGCAGTGGCAGGGACGCCCCACCCGACCGTCCCGCTCACCCCGATGACGGTGCCGGCCCACCAGGCCGAGGCCCGCAGCAAGGCATTCCACGACGTGATGGCGCAGCGCCGGACCGTCCGCGACTACTCCACCGAACCGATCCCGGACGGGGTGGTCGAGTGGGCCGTCCGCACCGCGAGCACCGCGCCCAGCGGCGCCCACGTCCAGCCCTGGCGGTTCGTGGTGATCACCGACCCGGAGCGCAAGCGGCTGCTGCGCGAGGCGGCCGAGGCGGAGGAGCGCGAGTTCTACGGCCACCGGGCGTCCGAGGAGTGGCTGGCCGCGCTGGCGCCGATCGGCACCGACTGGCACAAGCCGTTCCTGGAGGACGCGCCGGCCGTGATCGTGGTCTTCGAGGTGCACAAGGGCCCCGACTCGCCGCGCCCGTACTACACCAAGGAGTCGGTGGGGATCGCGGTCGGACTGCTGCTGGCCTCGCTGCACCAGGCCGGGCTGGCCACACTGACCCACACGCCGAGCCCGATGCGGTTCCTCAACGAGGTGTGCGGGCGCCCGGCGGAGGAGCGGGCCGCGTACGTGATCCCGGTCGGCTACCCCGCCGAGGGGGCGCGGGTGCCGGACCTGCGGCGCAAGGAGCTGGACGAGGTGATGGTCCGGCTCTGACGCGCCGGAGGCCGCCTCCTCCCGCCCCTCTCCCGCTCCCGCCCGCCCCCGCCGGTCGGCGGGACGGGATGCGCCCCCGTCCGGATGTGGCAGGTCCGGGCCAAGGACATAATCGCCGCCATGAGCCCCGCACTGCCGCAGTCCTGCGAGCCCGTCCGGGCGGCACCCGAGGTGACCACCGGGCGGCCGCCCGAACTGCTGCGGCTGCCCGGCGGCCTCTGCCTGCACCGCCGCCGCAGCGCCCACGCACCCGCGCTGCACCGGGCGGTCCGGGCCAACCTGGAGCACCTGCGGCCCTGGCTGGACTGGGCGGCCGAGGTCCCCACCCGGGCCCGGACCGCCGAACGGACCCGGGCCGGCACCGCCGCCTGGGAGGCCGGGACGGACTTCATGTACCTCGCCGACCTGGACGAGGCCCCCGGCCGGGTGGTCGCCGCCCTCGGGCTGCACGCGCGGCTCGGCCCGGGCGCGCTGGAGATCGGCTACTGGGTCGCGGCCCGGCACGTCGGCCGCGGCATCGCCACCGCCGCGGCCGGGGCGCTGACCCAGGCCGCGCTGGCGCTGCCCGGGATCGCCCGGGTGGAGATCCGCTGCGACCGGGCGAACACCGCCAGCGCGGCCGTCCCGCGCAAGCTCGGCTACCGGCTGGACCGGGTCACCGAGGCCGCCGTCCGGGCCCCGGGCGAGACCGGACGGCAGCTGGTCTGGGTCATGGAGCGGTGACGGCCCGGGCCCTCGGGGCGGGCGACGCCCGGGGCGCTCAGTAGCGCCCGCCCTCCGGGGCCGGCAGCGCGTCCAGCTCGGCCAGGTCGGCCGCCGAGAGCTCGACCGCGGCCGCGCCCACGTTGTCCTCCAGGTAGCGCGGCGTCTTGGTGCCCGGGATCGGGAGGACGTACCGGCCCTGCGCCAGCACCCAGGCCAGCGCGACCCGCGCCGGGGTGGTGCCGAGCCGCTCGGCGATCTCCCGGACCCTGCCGACCAGCGCCAGGTTGGCCTTGAGCGCGTCCTGCTGGAAGCGCGGCAGGCGGCGGCGGAGGTCGTCCTCGGGCAGCTCGTCGAAGGAGGAGATGCTGCCGGTCAGGAAGCCCCGGCCGAGCGGCGAGAAGGGCAGGAAGGCGATGCCCTGCTCCTCGGTGTACGGCAGCACCTCGGCCAGCACGTGCCTGGTCCACAGCGACAGCTCGGACTGCACGGAGGCCACCGGGTGCACCGCCTGGGCGCGCCGGATCTCCTCGACGCCGACCTCGGAGAGCCCGATCCGGCGGGCCTTTCCGGCCCGGACGGCCTCGGCGAGCGCGCCCCAGGTCTCCTCGATCGGGACGGCCGGGTCGACCCGGTGCAGCTGGTACAGGTCGACGTGGTCGGTGCCGAGCCGGCGCAGGCTGTCGTCGATCGAGCGGCGCACGTGCTCGGGCCGGCCGTCGCGCACGTTCGGGCCGCCGCCGCCCGGGACGATGCCCACCTTGGTGGCGAGGAAGGCGCGCTCGCGGTGCGGGCCGGCCAGGGCGGCGCCGACCACCTCCTCGTTGCTGTACGGGCCGTAGACGTCGGCGGTGTCGATCAGGGTGACGCCGAGGTCCAGGGCCTGGTGGATGACCCGGACGGACCTCTCGTCGTCCCGGCTCCGGACGTCGTAGGCGTGGGTCATCCCCATGCAGCCGAGGCCGATCACGCCGACCTCCGGGCCGCCGCTGCCGAAGAAGGCGCTGCGCATGACGGTGCTCCGTTCTGTGGTTCCGCTCTGTGGTTCCGCTGAGCCGAAGTGGATCAACGCCGCCAGCTTCCCCCTTGGAGTGCACTCGAGGTCAAGCCTTCCGAGGTCAACCCCCGCCTCCGGTACGGTCATCGGACCGCCGTGCGGCGCGAACGGGGCGCGCGCCTCCGGTTTCACCACCGGGCTCCCGCACCCGGCCGTCGGCCCGGGCGTTCGCCCCCGGACGGTCCGCCCGGGCCCGGCGGACGTCCGCCCCGCCAAACCGGCGCGCGGGGGCCCGGTCGCGGGATCATCGCGCCACCTGGCGCCGCCGGTCCGGTCTTGGCACGGCTCGCCGCGACGGTCGAGGCTCGGTCCGCGGCCGGTCGACCCGGCCCGCCGCCACGGAGGCGACCGAAGACGTCGCCCGCCTCGGGGAGGAACCCATGTCGCTCTCGCGCACCCGCACCGCCGCCCTCGCCCTCACCCTCGCCGCCGCCACCGCGCTGACCACCGCCGGCCTCGCCGCCCCGGCCCAGGCGGCCGGCCACCGCGCGCTCAGCCGCTTCGACGACGGCAGCTTCGAGTCCCCCAAGATCGCGCCGAACACCTTCACCGAGCCGGTGACCGGCCAGAGCATCGGCCCGTGGCTGGTCACCAGCGGCAGCGTCGACCTGATCGGCGCCGGGTTCTGGCAGGCCGCCGAGGGCGACCAGTCGGTGGACCTCAACGGTGCCGACAGCGGCGCCATCGCCCAGACCTTCACCACGATCCCCGGCGCCACCTACTCGGTGAGCTACGCACTGGCCGGCAACCCCGGCGGCGGGCCCGCCCTGCGGACCGGCCGAGTGCTGATCGACGGACAGGACTTCCAGGACTTCTCCTTCGACGTCACCGGCAGGACCCGCGCCGCCATGGGCTACGTCGGACGGCAGTTCAGCTTCGTCGCGTACAACTCCTCGACCACGCTGACCTTCGAGAGCACCGTGCGGGGCGCCTTCGGGCCGGTGCTCGACGACGTCCAGGTGAAGGAGTGCAAGCCCTGCTGCGGCGGCTGACCGGCTGACGGGCCGTCACGGGCCGACCCGCCCTCCTTAAACCCTCCCTAAAACCTGCTCTCGGAAGGCTCCCGAACCCCGGGAAGTGCTTGACGTGCACAGCTGGTCTAGTCCAGTTTGATCCTCAGCACCGCGCTCCTCCCGCACCGGAACAGCCCCCATGCTGCCGCCCGCCCCGCGTCTCCCCCCTTCGCGGCGCGGGCGGCCCCACGCTCCGAGAGGCACCCCCATGCCCAGCGCGCCCCAGCACGCCCCCACCCGCCGCCGCCCCGCCGGCCGGACCACCCTGCTGAGCCTCGCCGCCGCCACCGCGCTCGCGGCCGGCGGCCTCGCCGCCCTCGCCGGGAACGCCGGCGCCGCGGACGCGAACCTGCTCGCCAACGGCGGCTTCGAGAGCGGCACGCTCGCCCCGTGGAGCTGTTCCGCCGGCACCGGAAGCATCGTCACCTCCGGCGCCCACAGCGGAACCGACGCCCTCAAGGGGGCGGTGAGCGCGAGCGACACCGCGCAGTGCGGCCAGACCGTGAGCGTCCAGCCCAACACCACCTACACCCTGAGCGCCTGGGTGCAGGGCCAGTACGTCTACCTCGGCGCCACCGGCAGCGGCGTCACCGACCCCGCCGTGTGGACCCCGGGCGGCGCCAACTGGCAGCAGCTGTCCGCCAGTTTCACCACCGGACCGAGCACCACCAGCGTCAACGTCTACCTGCACGGCTGGTACGGGCAGGGCGCCTACCTCGCCGACGACGTCACCCTCACCGGCCCCGGCGGCGGCGGACCGACCACTCCCCCGACCACCCCGCCGACCTCCACCCCGACCGGCGGCCCGACCACCCCGCCGCCGAACGTCGCCCTCCCCGTCGCCCCGTACATCGACATGGGCGCCTGGCCCACCCCGTCCATGCCCGACATGGCCAAGGCCGGCGGCGTCAAGGGCTACACCATGGGCTTCGTCACCGGCGTCGGCTGCAAGGCCAGCTGGTTCAACGCCTACGACCCGCGCACCGGTTGGGCCAAGGACCAGGTCGACGCGCTGCGCGCGGCCGGCGGCGACGTCAGGCTCTCCTTCGGCGGCGCCAGCGGCACCGAACTCGCCGCCGCCTGCACCTCGGTGGACTCGCTGTTCAACGAGTACGACGCGGTCGTCAACGCCTACAACCTGCGCTACGTCGACTACGACATCGAGGGCGCGGCGATCGCCGACACCGCCTCCAACGACCGCCGCTCCGCCGCGCTCGCCAAGCTCCAGCAGGCCCACCCCGGCCTCAAGGTCTCGCTCACCCTGCCCGTCCTGCCCGAGGGCCTGACCAGCGACGGCGTCGCCATCGTCAAGTCCGCCCGGGACGCCGGGGTCAACCTGGACCTGGTGAACATCATGGCGATGGACTACTACCGCTCCGGCAGCGACTACGGCAACGCCGCCGTCCAGGCCGCGCAGGCGACCTTCGGCCAGCTCAAGGCGCTCTACCCGGCGAAGACCGACGCCCAGCTGTGGGCCATGGTCGGGGTCACCCCGATGATCGGCGAGAACGACGACCACCAGATCTACAACCAGGCCGCCGCCCAGCAGTTGACGACCTTCGCCCAGCAGAACCACCTCGGCCTGCTCGCCTTCTGGGACGCCACCCGGGACGCCAACGCCTGCACCGGCTCGCTGGCCAAGTGCACCAACATCACCCAGCAGCCGTACGAGTTCGCGAAGATCTTCAGCAAGTACACGGGCTGACGCCACGACCCCGCGGGGGGGGGGCCGGGCGGGGGGGGGGCGGGCGCGCCCGCGGGCCGCGC
>NZ_JBHYGR010000021.1:96713-98967 GCF_042738155.1 Kitasatospora sp. NPDC059088
ACCACCCCCCCCACACACGCTCTCTTGCCCCCAGATCTCCCACATCACCCCGTGCCCCCCCCACCCCCCCGGTGGCCTCCGCCGGGCCTGGTGCCGGTCGGCGCCTCCGTGCGTCACGGCCGGGCCGACACTCTCGGGCGGCACGGACAGCTCGGGCAGCTCGGGTAGCTCGGGTGGCACGGGCGGCTCGGGCAGCCGGAAGAAATTGGCATCTCATCGTCCCGGACCGTCAACTACAGTCCCTCCCACCTGTACGGAACGAGGGGGCGGACATGACGGTCCGGGACGACCACCACCAGCTGATCACCACCACCACGACCAGCGACGCCGCGTGTGCGGCGGGCCTCACCCCCGAGGAACTCAGCGCGTTCAGCGTCACCCTGGGCCGGCTGCGCGGCCTCCCCCCGCACGACCGCACCCGGCTGGTCGCCGAGCGCCAGCTCAGCTCCTTCGTGATGGAGAGCCGCAAGCGCCGCCGCCAGGAGGCCAAGGACGCCGTCCGGCAGGCCGACGCCGCACTGCTCGCCGCCACCGCGACCGGCGCCCGGCAGCGCCGCGAGGACACAGCGCTCGCCACGGCTCCGGGAGGGCCGGTCGGCGAACTGGTCGTCGCGCGCAAGTGCTACGTCTGCAAGCAGGCGTACCGGCAGGTCGACGGCTTCTACCACATGCTGTGCCCGGACTGCGCGGCCGACAACACCGCCCGCCGCGGCCTCTCCACCGACCTGCGCGGGCGCCGGGCGCTGCTCACCGGCGGACGGGTGAAGATCGGCTTCCAGCTCGCGCTGATGCTGCTGCGGGACGGCGCCGAGCTGACCGTCACCAGCCGCTTCCCACAGGACACCGTCCGCCGCTTCCGCGCCGCCGAGGGCAGCGCGCAGTGGTGGGAGCGGCTGACCGTGGTCGGCATCGACCTCCGTGACCCGCGCCAAGTCCTGGGCCTGACCGAGCAGTTGCGCGCCGAGGGCCGACCGCTGGACATCCTGGTCAACAACGCCGCGCAGACCCTGCGCCGCCCCCCGAAGTCCTACGCCCTGCTGGCGGCGGGCGAGGCCGCGGCCCTGCCGGGCGCCGACCGCCGGGCCGTCACCCACGCCCCCGGCTTCCGGCCGTCCGCCGTCGCGGCCCAACTCCCTTCCGGGGCGGGCTCCCTGCTGGACCTCACCGACGAGGCCGGGCTGCTGCCCGACCTGGCACCGGCCAACTCCTGGTCCGCCACGCTCGGTTCGCTCGACCCGGCGGAGCTGCTGGAGACCCAGCTGGTCAACTCGCTGGCCCCGGCCCTGCTCTGCGACCGGCTGCTGCCGCTGCTGCTGGCCTCCCCGCACCCCGCCCGCTACATCGTCAACGTCACGGCGGTGGAGGGCCGGTTCGCCGTCCGCAACAAGACCGCGCGCCACCCGCACACCAACATGGCCAAGGCCGCGCTCAACATGCTCACCCGCACCAGCGCCGCCGAACTCGCCCCACGGGGCGTGCACATGTGCGCCGTCGACACCGGCTGGATCACCGACGAGAACCCGGCGCCGGCGAAGACCCGGATCGCCGCCCGGGGCTTCCGCACCCCGCTGGACATCGTGGACGGCGCGGCCCGGGTGTACGACCCGGTCGTGCGCGGCGAGGCGGGCCACCCGGTGTCGGGAGTGTTCCTCAAGGACTACCGGGTCGCGGAGTGGTGACGGCCCGCGGGCGGTGACGGCTCAGGTGTCGTAGCAGCCGTCCCACGGCGCGTGGAAGCCGAGGCCGTCGGGGCGGAGCTCGACCCAGGGCCCTTCCTCCTCGCCCTCCTCGTCGTCCTCGTCGGCTTCCTCCTCGTCGAGGAGGAGCCCGAAGAGCACGCCGTCGACCTCCACGGAGAACTGCGCGATCGCGATGTCCCCGTACGCGCGCTCGGGCAGGGCGTCCAGCCACTCGTCCAGCAGCCGACGGGCCTCCGCCGCCGTGCCGACGGCCCGGATGCTCGACTCCAGGTGCTGCCCCGCCGGGTCGAAACGGTGCAGCACCGCGTACGGTCGGCCCTCGGCCACGACGGCCGAGGCCAGGAACTGGCCGCCCTGCCAGCGGCCGATGGTGTCCGTGCGCCAGTCCGGCTCGCGCCGGATCGGGATCAGTGCGGGTACGTTCATGCTCGAACCCTAGGCCCGACCTGCGAGGACGGGCCCCCCCGGGGGCTCCCCCGGGGGGCCGCCCGCCCGAAAACCCTGACCCGGCAGCCGGCACCCCTCGCACGGGAGCCGGCACACCCCCCGGCGGA
>NZ_JBHYGR010000022.1:0-5786 GCF_042738155.1 Kitasatospora sp. NPDC059088
CCGGCCCCCCCCCCCCCCGCGCTCCTCCCCCCCCGGCTCCCCCGCCACCGGAGTGAACCGGCCGGCACGCGGCTACCCGGGCAGGCCCAGAATCGCCGCAGCGAACGCTCCGGGGGCCTCCTGCGGCACGTTGTGCCCCACCCCGGGCAGGGTCCGCACCTCGCACGGCCCGGTGAACCGCTCGGTGCCGGTCTGATCCGCCGCGGGGATCACGCCGTTCTCCTCACCGACCAGCACCACCGTCGGGGCCACGACGGTCGGCCGACCGGCCAGCGCGTCCTCCGCCTCCCGGTAGCACGGATCGCCCTCGACCAGGCCGAAACGGTGGCGGTAGGAGTGGATCGCGACGTCCACGAAGTCCGGGTTGTGCAGACTCGCCGCCGACGCCGCGAACGCCTCCGCCGCCCCCGCCCAGGTCGGCGACCACAGCCGCCAGAGCAGCCCGCACAGCTCCTCCCGGTTCTGCTCCAGCCCCTGGCGGCCTCGCTCGGAATGGAAGTAGTACTGGTACCAGAGGCCGCGCTCCGCCTCCGGTGCGGCGGGCTCCATCGCCCGGGCGATGTCCTGGACGGTGTAGCCGCCCGCGGCGACCAGGCCGTGGACCCGCTCCGGCCACAGCGCCGCCGCCGCGCAGGCCGCCCGCCCGCCCCAGTCGTAACCGGCGACGACCGCCCGCTCGATCCCCAGCGCGTCCATGAACTCCACCAGGTCCCGCGCCAGCGCGGCCTGCTGGCCACTGCGCATCGTCCCCGCGTCCAGGAACCTGGTCGGACCGTAACCGCGGAGGTACGGCGTCAGCACCTCCCGGCCGGCCTCGGCGAGCAGCCGCGCGACCTCGTCGTAGGCCCGCACGTCGTAGGGGAAACCGTGCAGGAGGATCACCGGGGCATCGGACGCACGGCGGCGCTCGCCGGTCCGGTGGTAGGCGATCTCCAGCACCGGAGTCGTCACCCGGTAGAGCTCGTACGCCTCTTCGGTCCTCGCAGTCATCCGGTCATGCTCACACGCCTGACCCGGACACGACTACCCCAGGGGCCCCTGGCCTCCGCCCGTGCGTGCGTGCGTCGTTCTCAGTACCGCTGGGCCTGGGTGACCTTGGAGAGCAGTGCCTTGTCCCGGTCGATCGGGCTGAACGCGGTGGGCTGGGCCTTCGCGCCCGGGGCCAGGTCCTTGACTCCCAGGAAGCTGGTGTCCACCACCTTGCCGTTCTCGTCGAGGAATTCGACCTTGACCGCGTACGACGCCGTCGCCCGGGTGCTGTTCACCACCGTGACCAGCGCGGCGTTGAAGCCGGCCGCCTGGGCCTTGGGCAGCCCGGTGAGCGTGACGTCCGACAGGGCGTTGCCGGGGCCCTCCGTCTTCGCCAGGACCGCCTGTGCCTCCGCACGGCCTGCCGACACCTGTGCCGACACGGAGGCTTCGAACGAGGCGGCCGCCGCCGACCGGGAGGCCGCGGCAGCCGAGACCGACTCCAGCACGGACGCCTTCGCCGAGGCCACCGCGGACGGCAGCACCCCGGAGAACGAGCTCACGTCCGGCGAGAGCGGGCGGGACGACGCGGTGGACGGCGACGTCGACGACGAACTGCAGCCCGCGACGACGAGCATCGTGCAGCCGAGTGCGGCACCGACCGCGCCGGCGCTCCGGCTCAGCCGCTCGGCCGCCCGCGGCCGGCCATCGAGGAAACGCGACATGGATCTTCCGCCTTCGTCCCGGCCGGGCCACCCTAGGCCCGGGCCCGCGTCCCACAAGCGTCGCCGCCCGTGCCGCGCCCCGCTATCAGGTCTGCTGTGAACGGGTGGTGACCCGCCGGAGTCCTCGGCGGACGACCGGGGCATGATCCGAAAGAGCGTCGCGTGCTAGGTTTCGCCCGCAAAACAGGACGGTTGAGGGCGGGGGCGACATGGTCGGTATCAGCGCGATAGCAGGCATCGCGGCGGTGGAGCTCGGGATGGTGCTCACCCCCGGACCGAACATGATCTACCTCGTCTCCCGCTCGGTGGCACAGGGACGCCGCGCCGGACTGATCTCCCTGGCCGGCGTCGGGACCGGCTTCTTCGCCTACCTGCTGGCGGCGACCGCGGGCATCTCGGCGGTCTTCTCGCTGGTCCCGGAGATCTACCTGGCGGTCAAGCTCGCCGGCGCCGGCTACCTGCTCTGGCTGGCCTGGAAGGCGGTGCGCCCCGGCGGCTCCTCGGTCTTCGAGCAGCGCGAGCTCGTGCCGGACCCGCCGCGCAAGCTCTTCACGATCGGCCTGCTGACCTGCCTGCTCAACCCGAAGATCGCGATCCTCTACATGTCGCTGCTGCCCCAGTTCGTGGACCCGAGCCGGGGTCACATCGCGGCGCAGAGCTTGCTGCTGGGACTGACCCAGATCGTCGTCGGACTGCTCGTGAACGGGATCTTCGTGCTGACCGCCGGATCGGTCTCGACGTTCTTCTCCGGCCGCCCGCTCTGGACCCGGATCCAGCGCTACGTGATGGGCACCGCCCTGGCCGGCTTCGCGGTACGGATCGCCGCCGACCGCTCGGCCGTGGCCGCCACGCCCTGAGGCCGGCGCTCTGCTGCGGGCGAGGGGTCCGTTCCGTCCCGTCAGCGGTCGTGCGCGTCCACGGCGCCGCCTACTCCACGTCGGCGGCGACCACGGTCCACGCCTTGGTCGACGTGTCGTCCAGCCGGAGGTCGAACGCGAGGGTGATCGGGCGGCGTCGGCGCGCGTCGCCGCGCAGCACCTGCTCGGTGCGGCGGTCGACCTCGTAGTAGACGCCTTCCGCGTCGACCGCGACGCGGAAGACGATCGGATCGCGGGAGACCAGCGAGCGGACCGTGACCGCCCTGACGACGGCGTCCCGCATGACGGTCCGGTCGACCGTGCGGACGGACGTGAAGTCCAGGCTGCCGTCGTTCATGACCCACTCCTCGAGGAAGCGCTCGACGGCCACCTCCAGAACCGCCTTGTCGAACCGGCCGTCGAGCACGCTCAGATCGCCGACGGCGGTGTCGGCGTCCGTGCTCCACGAGATGTTGGTCAGCGACAGGATGTCGCCCGCGCCCCTGACCGCGGTCTTCCCGGCCACCTCGAGGACCGCCTCGCGGGCGACCTCCTTCTGGTCCCAACCGTCCGTCTCGATGGCGTTGGTCAGGTGGTGCGCGCCCTCGGCCGCCTGCTCCACCGAGGACACGATCCACTCGCCGGCCGGGCTCTTGCGCAGCGTCCAGTACTCGACCGGGCGCGTCGAGTCGTCCTTGCGCACGGCGTCCGCGCCGTCGCCGCGGCGCACGTAGTCCCTGAGCGTCGCGGTGACCCGGAAAGTGACGGTGTCGTTCTCCTCGCCCGCGCGGTTGGCGACATCGACCAGCTCGACCACCGGGCCGGAGACGATCTCCACGACGTTGACCTCGCCGCGGGACTCGTAGTCGCGCAGCTGCTCGGCCCACTTGCCGTAGAGCACCGGGGACAGGACCTGCCGCAGGATGGCGTGGTCGTGCCGGGTCCAGGCGTTCTGGGCGGTCACGTACAGCTCGACGGCCCGGCGCTCCAGCGCGGCACGGTCGAAGGTCGCGTCCGTGTCGGCGATGGCGTCGACCCGGGCCGCGACCTGGGCGGCGCGCTCGCGCGCCTGCTCGTCCGCGCGGTGCGCGGTACGGTCCGACACCGTGTTCAGGCCGACCGCCTGCGCCGCCTTCCGGCGCCGGTACACGACCCACATGATCAGGAGGAGGACGGCCACGATCACCAGGAGGGAGACGAACCCACCGCTGCCGGCCCCGAACCCGAAGCCGAAACCGCCGCCGAACCCGTGGAAGCCGCTGCCGTGACTTCCGCCGCCCCCACCGTGGCTGCCACCGCCTCCCCCACCGCCGCCGAACCCGTGGCTACCGCCCCCACCGCGGGCGTACGCCACCGCCGGGCTGCTCAGCGTGACGACTCCAGCGACCACAGTTGTCCAGCGACGGGCGCGCACCGGGCTCCCCCTTCAAGAATCCGAGCTGTTCCTTACGAGCCTACAAGCCGGATCGCCCGCACATTCGGCCCGGTCGGACACTTTCGCGCACCGCCCCCGGCTGATCACATGGCGTGACGAGAGGGGTCTGCCGGCCCCGGCCACCACCCCCTCCGGCGACCGGGTGGACGGACCACGGCTCGGACTCCCGACCGTCACGGGGCGTGGCCAGTTCAGCTACGGCTCCGATGGCCGCGGTCGCGCCGCACGACCACGAGGCGGCCGCCGCGATCTACCCGGAGCTCCTCCCGTTCCACGACATCGTGGCCGGAGCCGTCGGCCTCCGGGTAGGACGCTACGGCAGCCCCGGCCGGTGCTGCTGACCGGCCGATGGATCGGGAGTCACCGCCGGCTCGTGGTCCGGGCACTCCACGCGCAGTTCACCGTCGCCGAAGGCCGCGTCCACGAAGGCGCAGTGGTGGGGGTGTTCGGGGGTCTCGGGGTGGGCGAGTGGGCGGTAGAAGCGGCAGGTGACACAGGTGCGGGAGACCGGGATCGCACGCTGCTCCTGGAGGACCCGGATCATCGCGGTGGTGCCGCGCAGCATGGCGGCGACATCGTCGTCGTCCAGGGCGGCCAGGGCGACCGCGAGGGGTTCGGGGACGACCGCGAGCCGGGCGGCCTCGGCCTCGCCGGCCTCGGTGAGCAGCAGGGATGCCGCGCGGGAGTCGGCCGGGTCGCGGCGACGTTCGACCAGTTCCTTCGTGACCAGGGCCCGGACGGCGTCGCTGACGGTGGGCGCGGTGGAGGCGAGCGCGGTGACGATCTCGCCCTGGCGGCGCGGGCGGCGGTCCCCCGCGAGGAAGACCAGGATGTCGGCCTGAAGCGGTGTCAGCTTCGCGGGCCCGGCGTTGTGCCAGCTGCTCAGTCGCAGCGCCTGGCCCAGCCTGCTGAGCCCGGTCAGCAACTGTTCGCTCGGCGACAGTCCCGGGAGTCCGGCGACGCCCTCCACCTCCTCCACCCTTCTCCCTCCACGCTCTGGTCAGCCCGGTCGCCCGCTTCGGCCTTGTTGGCCTTGCCTCTTGCATTGTAGGCAGCGCCAACTATATTTGGCACTGCCAACATCAGTTGGCAGTGCCAACAACAACCCGTATCGGGAGTCTTCGCCATGCCTCGTCTCGCCGTCGTCAACCCCGACACCGCCACCCCCGCCGCCAAGGTGCTGCTCGACAAGGTCGACCGCGCCCTCGGCGTGACGCCCAACATGATGCGGGCGATGGCCAGTTCGCCCGCCGTGCTGGACGCCTACCTCTCGTTCAGCGGCGCCCTCGCCAAGGGCGGCCTGACCGGCGCCCTGCGCGAGCAGATCGCCCTGGTCTCCGCCGCCGAGAACTCCTGCGAGTACTGCTACGCCGCCCACCACGTGCTCGGCGCCCGGGCCGGCGTCAGCGAGGCCGACCTGGCCGCCGGCGGACGTGCCGAGGCCGCCGACCCGAAGACCGCTGCCGCCCTGCGCTTCGCCCGCTCGGTGATCCGCACCAAGGGCTTCGTCTCCGACGCCGAGCTGGCCGAGGTACGCGAGGCCGGCTACTCGGACGGTGAGGTCGGCGAGATCATCGGCGCGGTGGCGCTGAACGTCTTCACCAACTACTTCAATTCGGTCGGCCACACCGAGGTCGACTTCCCGGCGAAGACCCTGCCGACCGTCTGACCCGCCCCTCCCTCCTGGGCGGGGGGGGGGGGCGGGGGCGGGGCGCCCCCCCGCCCCCCGCCCCCCCCCCCCCACCCGCGCCACACCCCAGCGGGGGGGCGGGGGGCGACGCGAGCCGCCCGGCGCGGAGC